>CAZORO010000038.1:0-19804 GCA_964581845.1 uncultured bacterium | reverse complement strand
GATGAATTCAACCAGGTCCTCCGGGGAGACCACCCCCTCATCCATCAGGATGGGCAGCGCCCCTTGTTTCTTGAGGGTCTGGTACCCAGTCAAGCGGTTGGCGGGGAGTGGTTGCTCAAGCACTGGAACACCGAGCGCGGCTAGCTTCGGCGCGGCCTCCAACGCGGTGGCCAGGTCATATCCCCCGTTGGCATCGCACCACAAAAACCCATTGGGAACCCGTTGGCGGACCATCCGGCACATCTCCAGGTCGAACTTGAGATCCGGGGCCACCTTCACATTAAAGTGCTCATACCCACGCGCGAGACCTTGTTCAATGGATGGTTCGAGGTCATCAAGTGTCTTCGGGTTGAGAGTCCAACTGAGGGTGAGCTCGCTGGCCCCTTCCCTGCCCCACAAGGCACGCACATTCTGACCTGAGACCTTCCCCGCCAGATCATGCAAGGCCAGATCGATCCCCGCCTTGGTGATGGGGGCTCCGGTGGAGAATGAGTTGGCGATCTCACGATTCATGACCTGGTGGATGCCCTCCAGATCGAGAGGGTCCATCCTGATCAGAACTGGCTTGAGATAGTGTTCGATTGTGGAAACAGCTCCCTCCAAGGTTTCATAGCTCCAACGCGGAACGGGAACACTCTGCCCCCAGCCGGTGACGCCCTCATCGGTGGTGATCTTGATCAGCACGGAGGGCCGTCCCACGGACTTTCCCGTGGGACTCTCGAAGAACTTGAACCTTCCCACGGTGGGGTAACACAACGGGAACACATCCATCTGATCGATCCTCATGGGTTTCTCCTTGAATACCGGCTCACCTATTCCAGAATCCTTGTGAACAGAGTAAAACTGCCCTTACTGGCCATCCTCTGATGAGGAGGCATTGTGAGCCGGGGGGCCGCCTGGCGCTATCCCCGGTGATGACTTCCTAGATCAACGGACACCGAGGTGAAATCATGGCATCCCCACGTTTACGGCTTGGTATTTCTGGTTGCGGAGGTATTGCGCGTTACATCTTTAATGAGTGCATCGGGTTGGAGTGTATCCAGCCGGTCGCGGGTTATGATCCCAATCGGGCCAATCTCGCCAAGTTTCAAGAGATCACCTCTTGTGAGGCGGTGGAATCCTATGAAGCCCTCATCGGCAGGAAGGATATCGACGCGGTGGTTCTCGCGGCCCCGCCCCTTGACCGCGTGCCCCAGGTCCTCCCAGCCGCTCAAGCGGGCAAGGCAATTTTCTCGGAGAAACCCTTGGCTCTCTCGGTCGCCGAGGGAAAACGTCTGGTTGATGGCTGCCATGCCGCTAAGGTTCCCCTCATGGTGGGGCAGGTGTTGCGTTTCTTCGGTGGATTTGGACGGATGGTCAAGTACATCCACGAAGGTGCTTTCGGCAAACCATTAGCGTTGCAATCCAACCGGTTGGGAACTCCCTTCCCCTCGGAGTACCGTGATGACTGGCGGCTCAAGCAAACCACGACCGGCGGCCTTCTGTTCGAGGTTCATGTGCATGAGTTCGACCTTTCCCGTTGTCTTTGCGGCAAGCCGTTGCGGGTTTCCGGTCAATCACGCCGGTATGGAATTGATCCAGAAACCGACTTTCAGGACCTTCTCCTGGGAACCATCGAGTTCGACTCAGGTGCGATGGGGCAGTATCATTTCTCCCAGGTCTCAGCTCACAATGAGGTTTGTTTCAAGGTGTATCTGGAGAAAGGTGCGGCCTGGGCAACTTTCGGCGAGGCTTGGGTGCAACGCTGGGACAAGGAACCCGAGTTGATCCAGCCAGAGGAAGCCGAGGAGGCTCCCTACAGGAAGGAGATCCGTCTTTTCGCGGAGGCGGTGCTCAAAGGGGAGCCGATGCCCATTCCCGGTGAGGAGGGATTGTGGAATGTCGCCATGGCCGAGGCTTTCGAGAAATCCGCAGCAAGCGGGAAGATAGTGGAGGTGAATGTTAGCTAAGTCTGTCATCCATGGTTCGTATTGTGGGCGAATCCGGATCTCCCTTCAGGATAGGAGGTAAGCCATGTCAAAAAAATTCTTCGGTTCCCTGATTCTCTCCTTTGTTCTTCTCACTCCTGTTTGGAGTGTGACTGAATCCTGGCAGGGAGATCCTTTCATGGGGGACTGGCTGGGAAAACTCAATACCAAGGATGGTGAGAAACCAGTTGTCGCCCAGGTGATTCCTCTCGGCGATTCCAACTTCCGTGTCCAGCTACTTCCTGAGTTTGACAAAAATCTCCCTCCTATCGCGGTTCTTGATGGAAAACAGGAGGGAGACAAGATTCCAGTTACCGGGCAAGGGTGGAATGGTGAAATTACCGCTCAAACCCTCAAAGCAGTAAAGGCGGACACGGCGGAATGGGTGGAGCTCAAGAAGACGCTACGCCTCTCTCCCACTTTAGGAATGAAGCCAGCTGAGGGGGCAGTGGTGCTTTTTGATGGAAGCAGCCTTGCGGAATGGATCGGCGAGGATGGAAAAGAGCCCAAGTGGAAGCTGACCGGCGATGGGACTATGGAGATCGTACCGCAGACCGGCAGCATCACCTCACGCCGTCATTTCTGGGATCTCCGTTTGCACCTGGAGTTCCGCGCACCATATGCACCAGGAAGCGCCTACCAATGGTATGGCAACAGCGGGATCTTCTTCCAATCCGCCTCGGAGATCCAAGTCCACTCCAACTATGGCTCCGAGGGTAATATCAGCGACTGCGGTGCGATCTACTCGCTGTTCCCTCCACGGGTCAATATGTGCGCTCCTCCGCTACAATGGCAAACATTTGACATTTGGTTCCGGGCGGCACGCTTCGACTCCGCTGGAAACAAGACTCAGAACGCCCGTTTTACCATCTGGCATAATGGTGTCTCGATCCATCAGGATGTCGAAATGCCCCATCCCTGCTTCCCGGATATTCCCGAATCCAAGGAACCTTACCCGCTGCTGATCCAGGACCACTGGAACTCAGTGCAGTACAGGAACATCTGGGTGAAGGAATTGGGAGAGGGAGAGTGGAAGGCTGATTTTGGGGTGGAGAAATGATGGAAAAGCCCGCAGAGATTCTTCGTTCTTAATGTTTTACCAACAGATCCCTAAGCGCCTCCTCTAGTCTTGGATACTTGAATCGATACCCCATCTCCAAAGCCCGTTTCGGTATCATTCTTTGCCCAGTCAATAAAACTGAGGCCCCCTCGCCAAAGAGCAGACGTAGTATGAAGCCCGGGAGTGGTAAGAAAGCCGGACGGTGGAGTACCTGTCCCAGGGTACGAGCGAATTCTTTCTGAGTAACCGGCTCCGGCACGCAGGCATTGAACACTCCCTCCACAGCCGGATTATCCAGGGCCCACAGGATCATCCCCACCATGTCTTTGATATGAATCCAGGGGAGTGGTTGTCGTCCACTCCCTAAGGGACCACCCAAACCAAACCGGAATGCTGGTAGCATCTTCTCCAAAGCGCCACCATCTGGATCGAGCACGATGGAGATGCGGAGGATGACAGTCCGCGCGAGTAGGGTGGCGGCTTGCCCCACCGATGGAGGAGATATATGGCCGGTGTGGTAAGCCACGGCCTTACCCTCCATTAACCGTGTGGCAGCTTCCCATTCCCTGCACAGATTGGGAATAAAACCAGAACCAGGTGGGCTACTCTCATCCACCGGAGTGTCCCAACTTACATCCCCATAGTAACCGGCTGCCGAGGTGGAAATAAAAACTTGAGGCGGGCTATCGGCTTCCTCAATCGCATGAGCCACATTCCGTGTGGTCTCGACCCGGCTGGCCAGGATCTCCTGCTTGATCCGCTCGTTCCAACGTCTCCCCCCAATTGGTTCTCCGGCGAGATTAACCACCGCGCCGCAACCATCCACTGCCCGGCTCCATTCTCCGGCATGACGCGGATTTCCTTGAACCACTTCAACATCCTCACCCAGGACACTCATGGCACGGGAGATATCCCGCGAGACCGCCGTCACTTTGTCACCACGCGCCAAGAGAGCCTTCGCTAGATTCCTCCCGATCAATCCCGCAGCCCCGGTGATGAAAACTCTCATCCGGTTTCCTCCTTCCTCCCCCATTGTAGCAGGGAACGGGCACAACCGAGCCAGGGCCACCTGGATTCCACCGGAAGGCCAACCACAAGCGGGCATGCGGGTACCCTTTGTAAACCGGAATGATTGAGAGAGCCGCAACCTGGACCGATACATTGGTTGAGGGCTTGTTCAAGCGAGCTGATCCAATCACCCGGTAAAACTGCATTGGCCGGCTGCGTACGCAAGAACAAGTACCCTTTGCTTTGAGACCGAAGTGAGAGAACGATGGTTTGGGCTAGTAATCCTGGTAATGGTGGATCAAGGAAAACTTGATGAACTGGACAGTCTTGAGAAGTCCAATTCCTCCCCACCTCGAAGGGAATCCTCCAGGCACCTTGATAACCATTCCCTTCCTGAGTCCATGGGCCATCTGTTGAATCCACTTCCAAGAGATAGGACTCCGAAGGCGCATTCAAGGCCAGTGCCACCATGCCAAATGGGATCGACTCAAGCCCAGCTCCATACTGGAATCGAACGATCGTTTCAATCCAATCCAGAAACGCGGATGAATCTTTCACTGGGAATTGGGCAACAAAAGACTTGCTATCCACGAAGAGGAGGCGGAATCTCCTGGCTCCTCTCCAGAAGGAAGGATTCATGAAAGGGAAACCGGGATTCGGCTTCCTCCATGGCTCTTTATCGCAGCGGTCCATGTAATCCCAGGCGCACACCGCGACATTCCAGACAGTCTCCCAAAAGTCACGGATCCCATGGCCGGGAAAGAGGTCACGACAGGTCTCGATCCAACTCTCGACCGAGGATCTCCGTACCACTCTCCGTCCAGGCCAGTGATAGACTACTCCGGGATCGAGATGACGAACGGGTAGTGAGTGTCCTGTCCGCGAAAAGTACCGCCGGAGGGGTTGGTTCCGGTCAAGTCCAACAACCGGGAGGCCAAACCATTGCTCAAACGGGAAGGTATCCTTTTGTGGAGGAGTCTGGAATTCAGGCATCGCCGGGAAGGAACTCCGCGCGCCGTTCCTCGAAAACCTGGTTGGCCACCTGGTAGTCATCCACACGCCCGATGTCGAGCCAATAGCAGTCCTCATGGTAACACAAAACCTCCTGTCCATCCCGCATGAGGAGGCTGATCAGGTCAGGAAAGTCGAGATACTGGCCGCGCTGGAGGTAAGGCGCGACCGCTTTCCGGTTCATCACATAGACTCCCATGCTGACCTGAAATCGATGAACTGGTTTTTCCGTGTATCGGCTGAGACGATGGTGATCGGAGAACTCCGAAATCGATCTTGACCTCACGTTCGGCGGTGGCGATGGTCACCGCGGCATGGTTGGCTTGGTGGAAAGTAAAGAGGGACTCATAGCGGAGGGTGGTGAGGATATCGCCATTCATGACCAGGAAATCCTCATCCAGGTGATCAAGGACCTTGGCCAGGGGACCCGCGGTACCCAGTGGCGAGTCCTCCCGGGAGTAGGTCAGCTCCAGACCAAAGCGGCTGCCATCCTCCAGTAGCGCGCGGAACAAGGGACTCATTGGACCAACCGCGAGGATGGCGTGTGTCACACCGGCATATGCGAGCTGGCGCAGGACGATTTCAAGGATGGGAAAGTCCCCCACGGGCATCAATGGTTTGGGCAGGACGGTGGTGTACGGTTGTAACCGGCTTCCCTTGCCTCCCGCGAGAATCAGAGCCTGCATGGTGTCCTCTCAGATCGAATACATCTCCGCTCGATACTGATCCGCATGAGCGGAGACCCACTCAATAGTTCTCCACAATCCCTCCTCCAGAGAATGCTTGGGGATCCATCCCGCCAGTTCCTTGGCCTTGCTGTTATTGCAGAGGAGCCGTTGAACCTCGCTTCGTTCGGGACGTAGGCGAACCGTATCGGTCACGATCTCCTTCTCCACTTCCATCAGCGAAAGGATCTCCCGCGCCAAGTCACCGATGGAGATGGCCTCCCCTGTTCCGAGGTTCACCACCTCGCCCACACAGGCCGGTGATTGAGCGGCGCTGAGGAAACCCTCCACGGTGTCTCCCACATAGAGCAGATCACGTTCCGGTTCAAGAGAACCAAGGTGGATGACCTCGCTTTCAAGGGCCTGGATAATGATGGCCGGAATAACCGCCCGTGCCGACTGACGCGGGCCATAGGTGTTGAAGGGGCGGACAACCGTCACTGGAAGGTTGAAGGACCGGTGATAACTCTCGGCGAGCTTATCAGCGGCGATCTTTGTGGCCGCATAGGGTGACTGGGCTTGGAGCGGATGTTTCTCATCGATGGGGGTGTAAAGCGCGGTACCGTAGGTCTCCGATGTGGAGGTATGGACAGTGCACTCAATGCCATGATGACGCGCCGCTTCAAGGATATTAAGGGTCCCCTCCACATTGGTGCGGATATAGGAGCGCGCGGCCTGGTAGGAAAAAGGAATCCCGATCAAAGCCGCAAGGTGAAAGAGGATGCCCTGCCCTGAAACAGCACGGTCCACACTCTCGGGATCTTCGAGGAAACCGGCTTGAATTCTGATCGAACGCTTCACCTCATTCGTGAGAAACTCCAGGTTTCCCCAATCACCACGTGAGTTGTAATGGATGAAGGCAGTCACCTCCGCCCCTGCCCGTACCAGAAACTCGCAGAGGTGGCTCCCGATAAAGCCTCCCGCGCCGGTGACTAAAACTTTCTGTCCATGCCAATTCATTACGGAAAAGGTTACATTCAGCTGGCCCACGAGTTCAACTCCTGGGCCAGCTGGGAAATGAGAAATGGTTAGTGCTCTTTGATACGAATGATGTACTCACCGGGTGCGGTCCAGTGCAAACGTTCACGCACAAGCCGTTCTTGTTCCAGGAGGGTGGAAGCTCGGCTTTCCTCTTGGCCGGAAAGGTCCTGGATTTCCTCCGACAAAAGAATCAGGTCACGTTGAGCCCGTTCCACTTCAGCGGCACGCCGTCTCACTCCTTCCTGGTTGGAAAGCAGTATCAACGCCATGCACACAATGACCCCCAACATGATGGCGGTCATGAACACGCCTCGTGACGAACATTTGGAATGGCTGGCTCTCCCCAAACTCTTCCCCATTGATGTGTCCTACTTCCCCCCTTTAATAAAGTTACCTCCAATCGGGAGATTTCGCAATCCGGAAATCCTTTACAATCCCCAAAAGGACTGACTTTACGCCTGATCCGGTTCTGCTGTAATCTTTTGTTTGCTATGAAACGCTTCTCTACGATCTCACTCACCACTCTCTTGGTGTTTCTCTTGGCAATTGTCCCTTGCGGCTGTCATAGAAGAACTACCCCGCCTATCCAGAAAGCGGATGTGGAGATGATCGGTAAGGAGGGGCTTGAACCCACTGATGCATCCTCCGCAACAGAGCCGGATACCGGCTCCTTCGCCTTAAAGGAAACTGAAGAGGAAGAACCCACCACCTCCCAAGAGTGGGAAACCAAACCCATCGTATCCGAAAAACCCTCATCAAGGGTCCCATCCACAAGCACTTCGTTTGTACCGAGCCGAAGTATTTTCCGGAATTTGTCCAACGATATCAGCAACAATATCGCCCAGGAGCAGGAGGACTTTTTCCTGAAGAACGCAATGGCAACACGAGGCCATTATGAGGGGGCCGATGGTGACCTTCTGATTCCACGGGAGTCCCTCCAGAAGATAGAAGGAATGATTGACAGCCGTTTTCCCGTTCAGTTGAAAACGAGCTGTGAGGCGGTCACCATCACAGTCCCGAGTGGTAGTGGCGAACCAGTTCCGGCGGTGGTGGATATTCTGGGGAAAAGGGTGGAGGCGAAAGTGAAAACCTCCGCAGAAACCATGTCTTTCTTCGCCGATGCCGAGCTCATCTATATGTACACAGTCAACGCCGGTGAGGGATCGACAGAGAATGCTTCCTGGACGGTCGCAAGAACCACCCGCTACCGTCCCAATAGCGAAGGCCATTGGAGGAAAACCAAGGTCGAGGAACGAGTGATTGCCGAAGTCACTCCCAAACCTTCCGCAAAAACGGGGACTGGGATAAAGAAATCCAGCACCAAGGCCAAAGGGAGTTCCACATCAAAGACCACTAGCAAGAAAGCAAAACAACCTGTTGCACCGGTCAGGAAAGAAACCTTGTTGGAGAAGCCTCAAGCAGCAGCGCCGAAACCTGCCACCACCGGGCAAGCTTCCACAACGGAACCTTCTACGGCAACACCTCCCGCACCCACAACACCTCCCCAGCCAACCGAGGCACCTCCCAAACCCACCGTAGCCCCTCCCGCCCCCGCGGCTCCAAGTGGTGGCGCAGAGTTTGATGAAATGCTCATTCCGGACCTGCCAGATCAATGAATCAACCCGCCCCAGTTAATGGACCCCCTCAACCGTCTCCATCAGGACGTGTTGTTTCCATTGATGCTCTCCGTGGTTTCGACATGTTCTGGATTACTGGAGGGACTCACTTCTTCGGAAAGCTTTTCAATTGGATTGACTCGCCCTCCTTGGAACCGCTCAGACACCAGATGGAACACAGCGACTGGGATGGTTTTACAGCCTATGACCTGATCTTCCCCCTGTTCCTCTTCATTGTCGGCGCGAGTCTTCCCTTCGCCCTCAGCCGCCGGATGGAACAAGGAGCTGACCGGAAGAAACTCTGGTTCCATGTGGTCCGCAGGACCATCACCCTATTGGTCTTGGCAATGATCTATGCCGGGCTGCTCGATTTTGATTTCTCGGATTTCCGTTATGCGGGTGTCCTCCAACGCATCGCACTGTGCTACTTCTTCGCGGCCACCATAGTTTTGTCTACGGGTGTCAAGGGCCAAGGTACTGCCGCGGGAGTGATTCTCCTTGGGTACTGGGCCATCATGACTCTCGTACCGGTTCCCGGCATCGGCGCGGGAGTACTCACACCGGAGGGGAACCTGGCGGGATATATCGACCGCGCCATCCTACCGGGTTCATTTTGCTGCTATGAGCATGGCGACAATGAAGGCATCCTGAGCACCTTACCCGCTATCGCGACCACTCTCTTGGGAGTATTGAGCGGTCACTGGCTCAGGTCGGCTCACTCTGGCGGGAAAAAGACCAGCGGGCTGATGGGCGCGGGATTGGTGAGCCTTATTGTGGCGTTGATCTGGAACACTGTGTTCCCGATCAACAAGTTGATGTGGACCAGCTCCTATGTTCTGTTCGCGGGGGGTTGGAGCCTGCTCCTGTTAGCGTTGTTCTACTGGATCATCGATGTACAAGGATACCGTAAGTGGGCCTTCTTCTTCATCGTGATCGGGATGAATGCGATCACCATCTATGTCGCCAACCGTTTATTTGACTTTGAGACCATTTCGAACATCTTCATTCATGGCTTCGTGGATCTGATGGGTGATTTCAAACCTGTTTTCTCATCCTTCTGCGAGCTGATGACCAAGTGGCTGTTCTTGTACTTCCTGTACAGACAGAAGATCTTCCTCAAGGCTTAGGGGATTTCAAGGCCATCACCATGGTCTCTATCCTTGTTGTTCTCGGGGGCTACAGCGCGATTTTGTTTGGTTGCGCGGGGCGTTGGGATCTCCCTTGGTTCTGGGCGGTTCTGCTGGTCCAGGCGGTGATCATAATAATGGGTTTGTTGGTCATTGACCCTGATCTGATGAAGGAGCGTTTTCATCCTGGAAAGGGTGGACTCGACCGCCATCTTCGCTTCACCGCCACCCCCTTTCTGTTGGCTTCCTTGATCCTCGCGGGATTAGATGCCCGGTATGGGTGGTCCAGCGATATTCCAATCCTTCTGCGTATTTTGGGATTACTGGCTCAGTTTCTGGGTGGCGCCATCGGAATCTGGGCCCTTGCCATAAACCGTTTCTTCTCACCGGTGGTCCGCATTCAGGAGGAACGGGGGCACTGCTTGATCACTGACGGCCCCTACCGGTTCATCCGCCACCCCGGTTATCTGGGTTTCCTGGTGGGATTTGCATCGTGGGGACTCCCGCTCGGATCCTGGTGGTCGATACTTCCCGCGGTTCCGGTGGCCTTGCTTTTCCTCAGACGGGTCCTGATCGAGGATCGTTTCCTCCATGAGAACCTGCCGGGTTATGAGGAGTATGCCGGGAGGGTGGCCTACCGGTTGATCCCGGGGGTGTGGTGATACCGGTACGAACTTGAGGTTCTACACCCGTTCTTGTTCGCGAAGGTCCTCGAACTTCTTGATACGCACATCATGGCCAGGAAAGCGCGCGATAATCTCAAGTTCTCCTCCCATGGCTTCGATATAACGGCGCAAAGTACTCAAATAGACATCCGTACGTTTTTCAATCTTGGCCACCGCAGCCTGCCCAATCTGGAGAGTCCGGGCCATTTCCTCTTGGGATAACTGGTGCGCCCGTCTTACCTCAGCAAGGTTCATCTCCTCCCGGAGTTCCTCCGTGATCTGTCCAATGCGTGTGCGGCGTGCCTCTGGCAACCGCGCTTCAAGATCCGCGAATTTATGTCTTCCACTCATATCAGTCCGTCCTCTTTCAATTCAGCAAGGTGGGTGTCGTAGAGATCGTCCGCCCATGGGAGTAACTGCTCGTAGAATCTGTCATTTCCTGTTTTGTCTCCACCGATAAGCAGAATCGCTGAGCGGCGAGGATCAAACGCATAGAAGATTCTGAAAGGCGCTCCTTTACTCTGAATTCGCAGCTCCCTCATATTCTCATGCCGCGAACCTTGCACACCGGATGAGAAGGGGTATGGAAGATTAGGGCCACGTTCTCTTAGGAGCTGCACTGTAGCTGCAATCCTATCTTGGTGAGATTCATCCAGCTCCTGCCACCAGGATCCGAATTCATCAGTGTATTCAACCTTCCAGCTCATATCCCAGGATATTCCTTAGAAGGAATATCGTCAATGTTGACGCCCTCCTGTCCTGTCCAAAGTATCCTTCCCCCCTTATAATCAATCCTTGAAAGGATTCATCTCCCGTTCCATGTCCGAGCACCTGATCTCAGATCTTCCCATCTACAAGCGCGGTTTCGGCCTCAAGGCCGAGGTTGCGGATGAGCTCGAAAGCGACTACCACAGCACCTTGGTGGATTATCTCCAGCATCATGACTACCGCCTTGTTACCCCCCGAGTTGAAATCCGCCTGGCGCGGGAATTCGGCTTTTGCTATGGCGTCGACCGCGCGGTGGACTATGCCTATGAAACCCGCCGCAAGTTTCCGGGACGGCGCTTGTTTCTCACCGACGAGATCATCCACAACCCGCGTGTCAACCGGCGTCTCAATGAACTCGGGGTGCAGTTCCTATCAGGCGAGTACGCCACGGGTGTGACGGTTGAGGACCTCCAGCCAGAGGATGTCGTGCTGCTCCCGGCCTTCGGGGTCAGCTGCGCCGAGATGGAACGTCTGCGGAACGCCGGCTGTGTTCTGGTGGATACCACCTGTGGCTCGGTGGCCAATGTCTGGCGCCGGGTGGAGCGTTATTCGCGCGAAGGCTACACCTCGATCATCCATGGAAAATACAACCACGAGGAAACGATCGCCACTTGCTCGCGGGCTGAGTCGGTTCCGGGAGGAAGGTACCTGGTGGTCAAGGACCTTATGCAGTCCAGGCTGGTCTGTGACATGATCCGTGGCAAGGAGAACCGGGAGGAATTCCTTAACATGTTCCGGAAGTCCTCCTCGAAAGACTTCGACCCAGATATTCACCTTGAGAAGGCTGGCATGGCTAATCAAACCACCATGCTCAGCTCGGAATCCCTTGCCATTGCCAAGCAACTCCGGGCGGCCTTTGTGGAGCGCTACGGCGAGGAGGAAACAAGGTGGCGCTTTCTCTCATTCGATACCATCTGCTCCGCAACTCAAGAACGACAGGACGCGGTCATCGAGCTTTCGCAGGGAGGACTGGATCTGATGATCGTGATCGGAGGGTTCAACAGCAGTAATACTGGCCACCTGTGTGAGATCGGAAGCGAGTACTGCCCCACCTACCATATCGATGAGGTGACCCGCATCGAGGGAAGCGAGCGGATCACCCACCAACTCCCGCACACCCACGAAATCAATACCACCACTAACTGGCTTCCAGAATCGTTCTGCCGGATTGGCTTCACCGCCGGCGCCTCCACTCCGAATCAAGTTGTCGGCGAGGTCATAACCCGTGTTCTAGGCCTTAAAGGAGTAGATATCGAACCGCTTCTGATGGGACCGGAACGGTAAACCGGAAGGCCCTCCATACAAGCACCGTCCCAGCAGCTACCTGGCAGTCATCAGACTTCCCGAAGCCATACCAGACTTCCCACTTTCGCTCCTGAACGATCCGCGGCGCTTCCAAGGAAGATGGAAAGCTCAAGACGGTCAAAGCCTCCAATGACCGCGCAGCGCTCTCCGGAGGACACATCGGAGTAAGTCCTTTTGAGTGGCCACTCGGAACCATCCTCTAGTCGCGCCACCACGGCACCTCCCGCGAGCGATTGAACCAGCGAGGATGTAAAATTGGTGATGAGATTCCCAAACCGGTCGATGTAGAGAACCATCCCCTCGATTCCATCGGGAGACATGGCAGGTTGTGGAAACGTGAGTTGTACTGGATTACGGACCGCTGGACCGAATTCCTCGACCTTATGGCCACGCGCGAGGTGAGCGGCCACGGGGGCGAAGACATCGCGTCCATGGAAGGTCAAGGAAACCCGGGCGAGCATGAACTCCGGATTTTCGATGGAATGGATCCGGGCATTCTCCAGGATGGGGGTGAGAACTCCATTATCCGGCCCCACAAAGAATCTTTCTTGAGACTCAACCGCCAATCCATGCCGTCCCGCACCCACGCCAGGATCGACCACCACCACATGGATGCTTCCTTTAGGAAAGAACCGGTAGGAGGTTTCGAGCAGGAGACTGGCGGGCAAGATACCTTGAGCGGGAACCTTGTGGCTGAGATCAATGATGCTGGCTTCCGGGGCAATCCCGGCGATAACACCTTTCATCACCCCCGCGAAGCCATCACGGGTTCCAAAGTCGGTTAACAGAGAAATCACACGGCGTGGTTCAGACATTCACCTCTTCCATTACCAGCGCGCTTTTTTCAGGATCAAATCGCAGGGCGACTTTCCCTTCCAAAACAGCCAATAACTTCTCGCCCGCCATTTCTCCCCGCCATCCTTTCAGAATAGAAACGCCATTCGTACGATTCTGCCTGAATCCAGCCAGCAACTCCTTCAGGTCATGGCTCGTGGCGAGCATCGAGGGGGCAATCCGTGCTTGTTCCGCTTGAATCTGAACTACGGCACTGAGGAGTTTGTACAACCCATCGTCCTCATCATCCATATGTGGCTTGGTGGAGGAGGGTAGTTCCACGGGATCCACCTCGGCGCGGTCAATACCTTGACGGACCGCGCGGAGAATCTCATCACCGCAACGATTCACCTCATTGGCATGGAGTCCACGCTGCCGCCGGAGTTCATCCAGAGTCGAGGGAGCACCACGTGCAATCGAGAGCAGCACATGATCAGGAACCACCCGGTTGGGTGGATGGTTGCGAGCCCGCGCTTCAAGGTCCCGCCAGTGCGCCAGGGAACGTAAAACCGACAGACTACGCATGTCCAGGCCATTCCGCCCTTTGATTCGGAGGAAGCACTTCTCCGGAGGATGCTTCTTAAAAGTCTCCGGATCGCTCAGGTGGGAGCACTCCTCATAAACCCAACGCTCCCTCCCCGCTGCCTTGAGCCGTTTGGCCAAGGCCTCGCGCAGGTCGATCAAATGAGCGACATCCGCCTCAGCATAACGGATCTGTTCGGGATGGAGGGGACGGCGTGACCAATCGGAGAAGGTCTCACCCTTGGGAACTTTACGTCCCAAGAGTTGGAAGACCAAACGTCCATAACCGCACTGGGAACCAAATCCAAGCAGAGAAGCCACGATCTGGGTATCGAAGATAGGGCGCGGCAACCGTCCAGATTCCTGCAGGATCAACTCCATGTCCTGGCTCCCGGAATGGACGACCTTCTCAGTCTCCTCCTCGCATAGGATCTCCCACAACGGGTCAAGATTGTTGATGGACTGGCAGTCGATCACCGCGATCTCCCCATCCGCCCAGACCTGGAAAACCTCCAGACGGGGAAAATAGGTCCGCTCGCGGACAAACTCCGTGTCGAAAGCCAAAAAGGGGGTTCCGTGATGCCGTGAGCAGAAATCCTGGAGAGGCCCGGGATCATCAATAAACATAATTCATCCATTACATCCAAAGTCAGGATATTCTAGGCACATACAGGCGCGCTGCCCTCCGCCTTGAACAGCATCTCCCGGACTTGGTCTACCGTCCGCGCGGTGGTACATCCCCCATGGACATACATGGCAACTGCTTCCTGTGTCACCAAAGGCGAACGGACATCATAGGCCGCGATGTTCTCTCCGAGGGTTTTCCCTGTTGCTGTGATGCAATCCAGGTTGAGCAGTCCTGGTTTCCCGCGCGCGATGGATCCCAAGATCGAGTGAATTCCACCGGCGCGGTGGACATCCTGGATATGATAAATTGTACCTTCGGGGGTCGGACTCGGAGCCACCTTACATATGTTTGGGGTCTTCATCGAAAGCTCATTGATCCTCCCTATGTCATACTCGATGCCCGCCTCGCGTGCAATGGCGAGAATGTGCAGCAAGGTGTTCGTGGAACCTCCCATGGCCATATCGAGGATCATGGCGTTGTCAAAGGCGGCGGAAGTACAGATGTCGCAAGCTTTGATGTCCGCATCCAATAACCGCATGATCTGTTCCGCCGCGCGCTGATAAAGATGAAGTCTCTCACCGCTGGTGGCCAGAATGGTTCCATTTCCAGGAAGAGCCAAACCAAGCGCCTCGCTCAGGCAGTTCATTGAATTGGCGGTGAACATCCCCGAGCAAGAGCCGCAGGTCGGACAGGCATTTGCTTCCACCTCAAACAACTCCTCGTCCGATACCACTCCCACCTCTTTCTGGCCAACCGCATAGAAGACATCGATCAGGTCCACTTTGCGTTTGGGTTTTACGCCGGAAACAGGGAGGTCCTTTCCGCTTCCCGCGCCACGGTCATGGATTTCACCCGCCTCCATCGGTCCTCCTGACACAAAGACAGTGGGAAGGTTGCAGCGCATTGCCGCCATCATCATGCCCGGTATGATCTTGTCGCAACTGGTAATACAGACCATCGCATCGAAACAATGGGCATGGATCATGCTCTCCACACTGTCGGCGATTAGTTCGCGCGAGGGGAGTGAGTATTTCATCCCCGTATGTCCCATGGCGATCCCATCATCGATTCCGATCGTGTTGAACACAAAGGGAACACCGCCCGCCTTGCGGACCGCCCGCTTGACGAACTCACCCACCGCGTTGAGATGCACATGGCCAGGTACGATGTCCACATAGGAATTGGCGATGGCGATGAAAGGCTTTTCCCAATCTGACTCACATACTCCCGTGGCCCGCAGCAGACTGCGATGAGGGGCACGTTCAACCCCTTTCTTGATCATATCCGAACGCATTTCAGGTCCTCCCTGCAAGAATGTCCTAGTGCTTTGTTGGAGGGATGTAGCAACAGAAACCTCACCCCCCAATCCACTCTCCCACAGGGCGAGGGGACTTGTGACTCCCCCTTCGCCCTATGGGAGAAGGGGGGAGGGAGGATGAGGCCGGAAACGTTGCACAACCAAGTGAACAAGGCACTGGCGATCTATATCGACGCTGCGAACTACCATGGGGATTGAAATATTCGGAGGGAATGGCTAGTACAAACCTTCGCAGGAATGACTGCCTTGAGCATGGCCTCCAGCAAGACTGCTTAAAAAGACCGGCCTCCCACAGAAGGCCCCGGTCCAGGAGTCCATCTCCTGGACCAGCTATTAAAAAATAGAAGCAGAACCCTTTTTTCTTGTTGATTCATTTCTAGATTCAATATATCCTCTTTGTATATATGTGGACCTTGGACCGATTATAGTCCGGTGCCCGAGTCGTACTTCATTTACATGATCAAGATAAAAGTCATCGTGGAGATAATATCTATTGAATAGACGCCATTCAGATCGATTTTAATATCAACTACTGATTTGGATGTCAGCTGACATCTTCAACCCATTAACCACAACAGAACGCATACCCCCTAAGGAGGATCCACTCATGGCTACCACCTCCACACACGCTTTTGGCTACGATCCCACAAGAATCCTTTTCGTTTCTCTTCTGTTTTTTTGCACACAATCCTACGCCACCTATACTGGTCCGCTTGCTATGGCTAGTCTGCCTCCTTCTGCAAATGTATCAGCTGAGGACAGAACTCAGAGGATTGAAAAAGCAACCACTCCAATTCTCTTTGATGTCACCATCTCCCTTCACCGCTCCGACCCAAGCGCCACGGAAAAGCAGCAATACGAAGAAATCATCAATTATTTTGCCGATGCTGCATATGAGGAAAGCAATGGTGCGCAAAAAATCCGGACTGTTCGTTTTTTTCCGGCCAAACGATTTGCCGCTTTGTGTGATGTTATCTGGGAATCCAAAGGCTGGCCCTGCGGGGCAGTGGGAGGAACTCTGTCCGCAGGTAAGAGAATCCATATGTTTGACATTTTTGAGAAAGGTTGGGGCGGGTCTGATTGGAGCTGGCTAGGGAAGACTTCCGACCGCAGAAATTGCGGCTACACCGTGGCCCACGAATGGGGTCACTACCATTTTGGTGTATGCGATGAGTACCAGGGAAAGGATTCATCTAATCCTTGTGTTTGCTGGCCTCTCTCTGGGCACGAAAACCAACCGTTCTCGGTCATGTGCAGCCAGTTCGAAACACTCTATCCAGCCAATCCTGACTATCGTTGGCTCAATTTCTCCAACGAGAATTATGAAGACAAATCCCAACCAACCGGAAAAAATAAATACACGAACGACACCGCACACCACGACTCCTATGGGGCGGGTATCTGGCAAACTCTCATCCGTGAATCTTCCAAGGACCCAAAGGACACCGCCGCAAGAAAAGCGCTACCAGCTCGGCCCTACTTCCCAGAACTGAAAGGGAAGGAACCCACCGGGAAGAGTTTACCATCCATCGAACTCCCATCAAATGATTCCAGCTTGCCCTCAGGTGCTGCACGGAGTGACCTGAAAATCCTCTGGATGAATAATAAGGTTTCCATGGATATCGTGATCGATAAATCCTTCAGTATGAATGATGGATCAAAATTCTTGAATGCAAAGGCCGCCGCAAAGGTGTTGGTCGACTTGGCTCTTAATGATACCTCTTCTCTTGGTGTTACGGCGTTTGACGATACGGTAGACACTTCTGTCCAGGCAATGACAACAGTTACCAACAGCAACCGTCCCACCATTAAAACAGCGATCGATAATATTCCCATCGGGAACGCAACGGCAATCGGGGACGCAGCTAAACAGTCCCGTCAGAAGATCAACACCTTTGTTGGAACGAATACTGACGCAAAAGTGGTTTTTCTGCTTTCCGACGGATATAGTAACTCGGGAATTACCCAACCAGATGACGCCAATTTATTGAAGAGTTTCCGCGATGATCAGATACCCATCTTCGCATTCGGTTATGCAGCCAATGAAACACAGGTTGATCCAAGGCTTAAGAAGATGGCAAAAGAGACCCACGGTCTTTATTACTATTCCCCTACTACATCCACTCAGTTGGTGCTGGGATATGTGAAAGCCTTGGACCAATCAACTACCTTGGACACAATACACAATTGGAAGATCAAGGAATATGTTCCAAATCCTGGGCCGTCACAATCGAAGGCTGAACGTACCACGGCACCATTCGAGATTAGCGAATCCTTCTCTGATATGAAAGTTATCCTGGTGGGTGAACATGTCAATGAGGGGGAACCTGTACTGGTCCGTCCTAACGGAGAACGGATTGTATTCCCCATTGGGGAGTACCTCCCCTCCGAAGAAGTTCTATACGTCTTTCAGGATGAACACCCAGCGAGAGGAGTTTATGGGATCGAGTACAGCGACAAGAATTTTGGGATGCGTGCCATTGTCATCACGCAACCTGGTGAGGAACGTCCCATCATCCTGACTGCGGAAAGCATTGAGGGGCCAGATATTCCTTATCCCAAGCCAATTGTCCTTGCGGCTGACTTGACTCGTGATCTGCCCATCGCGGGTGCATACCTCACAGTAGAAGTCATTGATCCCTCCGGCGCAACAGGTCATTTTGACCTTCTGGACGATGGTCAGGGTGTTGATGCAATGGCCGGTGATGGACGCTACTCCGCGATATACAACTACAAATACGCTGGCAGGTACAGCTTTTTCGTGACCGCCAACAACCAGAATGGTACAGCGCGAGAGACATATCGCGGTCTGTCGGTTGAAAGGGATCATGAGGGGAATGTATTACCTCAGACTGCTGATATTCCAATTACACACAATTTTTCAAGAAGCGAGTTTCTCCAGGTGCGTGTTTATGACGTTGTTAGGGACGATCACGGAAATACACCGGGCGAAGGAACCGAGCTCACACCTGACGACCATGGAAAATCTGGGCGAATCGATGGGCGAGGAGATGTAGATTGGTTTCAGGTAATCGCACCTGTAACAGCAACGACTCTGACCTTCCGTGTTTACAACCTTTCACCGGATATGATTCCACTCGTAGATGTGCGCGACAACGATCAGAATCCAGTAGGTGGTTACAATCCTGGTGAACAGGATTTCCCGAATGTGACGGTTTCAGCTATCCCTGGTCTGCCCTACTATGCTCAGGTTAGACACGCGGATCCAAATGGAAGCGGATATTATGATATCAGTGTGGGATCTATGACAGGAACTTATGTTCAGGAAAACTTCGAGCTCCATGCGGGATGGAATCTGGTTGGATATCCGGGGATGCTAACGAACGCTGAGTTTGCCGCGTTATATGGACGGCGTTTCTCTCATGCCGTTGAATGGTTTCCAGGATCAGGTGTTAATCTGGCCGAGTATGGAGTTCCGGATACCGGCTACTTCGTTTACATAACAGCGGGAAGAAGTTTCAAGAGCCGGGTCTTGTGTAAAGGCCCGGAGGACGCGGTGGTCACCCTCCAAACCAGAGGAGATGGAACTCCAAGCTGGGATTGGATTAGTGTTCCCACCGAGAGGTTGGCCGACTCCGCCCCCGAAGAAGTCCATTCGGTTTTCTCATGGACACCGGGCGTTGGATACAACCTGCTCCAGGACAGTGAGAGGCTGCTTCCTTGGCGAGGTTACATTGTGCAATTGAATGGTTTGGGGCCTGTTGATTGGATGCCTAGCACCTTGAAAAACGATCCTTCCTCAGAAAAAGGAGTTTTGCCGGAGCTGGTACCTCCGGATGAATTCCTCTTGCGCCTCGACGTTCTGAGGGTGCAGCGTTACCTGGGTGTTATGGCGCACGCGGTGGATCCATATGGAACTGAGGATCTACTGGCACCACCCTTGCCGGATCTTTTGGCGCCGAATGTGACTTTCCATGAACCGGGCGGCTGTGATCCATATGAACCCGGTTGTGTACCAAACGACATGATTCTGGATCTGCGTCCAATTGAAGGCAACCATGTCTGGGAACTTAAGTTTCGAAACACGATTGCCGGTTTCGTCAGCTGGGGTGAGGTCCCTGCCGGTTGGTCATTCAATCTTCTTGGCACCATTCTTTCCAGTCCAATGCCGATGGAACCCCATGGCTCCATAGCGGTTCCCGCAGCTGAAGGAGGTTTCAGTCTCTTTATCCAGGCGATTCGAGCTGAAGAACCGGCCCTAAGACCCATCCCTCTCATCGACCTGATTGAAAGGTTGCTTAGAGGTGA
>CAZORO010000037.1:9547-20178 GCA_964581845.1 uncultured bacterium | reverse complement strand
ACTCCGGGGCCGCGCCCTTCTCCGGGAGTTGCACTCCCGGAATACCTCAGAACTCCACCTCATCTACCTCGAGCGGTCCAATCTCGCCTGTTTCATAAAAACCCGCGCTGGAGTACCACCAATCGGACGCTTTGCGGACTAAACCTTTACGGACCGGATTCTGATGAAGGTAATCCAGCTTCACACGGAACACCTCTTCGCTGAAGATCGCGACGGGGTGATAGTCGTCCTGCCATACCTTGTATTTCTGACCGGTTCCTGAAGACATGCCAGTTTTTCTAAAGATGCGAACCGGCAACTCCCATGAGGATTCCTCCAAAACACGAGTCAACTCACGGCTGGTGTGTCTTTTAAGATCCCGTATAACCGACGGAAGAGAATTGGGAGCCGGGGTTGCTACGATAAGATGAAAGTGGTTGGGCATGATCACATAACCATGAATTCTCAATCCCTTATCTTTCTGACAAAAAGCGAGACTGTTGATCAGCACATCACAGGTCAGACTGGAGACGAAAATGGGAGTCCACCAAACGGTAGTCGACGTAAGGAAATAGGATGCTGAGTCTTCTGTGATCCGGTATCGCCGAGGCATGGTTGGAGCAATGGTGAGGGGGACTTCAGGCTTTTGCCTGGGAGGGGTGGGTGTATTTGAATCACGGAAGGGACGGAGGTTTTGGAGGAACACGGAAGAGGATGGGGCAAACTCTTTCAGTTCTCCGTGAGTCCAGTATTGCACACTTTGGTTTGGCTGAATTATGCCGGCTTCGCGCCGGAGTTCCTGTACGAGAGGGTTCACGCGGCGGTGTGAGGGGGCTCCCAAAGTTACACACCCATGATACTCACCTGGTCAGTGAACGCCTTCATGATCACTTGCCCATCAATAATCTTTCCTCATTCTATAAACCCATGATACCTCCCCAAGTAATACGGCAGCAGATAAAAAGTCCCTTCATGCTCCGAAAACCCGGAACCCTCCGGCCCCTCGCAGTAGTCGAGATAGAAACCATCGCGGTCCTGACGCACATGC
Source organism: uncultured bacterium (assembly GCA_964581845.1). GTDB lineage: Bacteria > Hinthialibacterota > Hinthialibacteria > OLB16 > OLB16 > OLB16. The sequence goes on along the minus strand of CAZORO010000037.1, from coordinate 19,151 downwards.
CCACGCTCCTCGATCGGCAGCGCTTTGCCATCCACACGCGACCAGCCATAAGCAGGCTGCTGGCCCGGAGTCGGATCAAGCTGCACATCCAGGCGATGGCTGTTTTTCATCTCCCAGGCGATCAGGTCGAGAGGAAGCCCGCGCAGGGTATCGAACGTATCGGATAATGCCTGGTCATAGGAAGTGAGCCGCTTAAGTTGGTTCTTCCTGTAGATGGGATTCTGCGGGAAGGCTTTGGCGAAATAGCCCTGTTCGGAGAGCCGTTTGAAATGCTCCGCGCAGGCCCCATAGAGTAGGCTCCACAAAGGATTCTTCTGCTTGCTGATGAACAGCCAGAAGTATTCCAGACTCTGACGGTAGAGCATGAGCAGCTCCGGGTCCTTTTCGTAGTGCATCAGCATGTAGTAGCACCACAGCCCGAGATCGTTATCCCAGGGTGCAATCATCTCTGGCGGGAAGGTCACACGGGGAACCAGCGTGTTGATGTGGTAAGCGTGCTTCTCTCGCAGTTCCTGTGTGGCCTCCGCATACTTTGTGTCCCCCGTGAGATGCTCCGCCGTGGCGAGGAAACTCAGGATCATCAAGGAGTTCAACCCGCGTTGCTCCCAGCCCTCATGGGTGAGCAGGTAATCCGGTCCAAAGCGGCCCCAACGGGTGGGACGGCCGTCGTGATCGATCAGGTTGTAACCATTACGAATCAAGTGATCGGTGATCTCGCGCACCACCTCGCGTACAGGAGCCTTTTCTCCCTCGTTCTCAGCCGCGAGATCGTAATAGACAGCATAAAAGAAGTAGTGCGCCGCGAGTTCATCGGAGCTGGTGTCACATTTCCAATAGAACTTCCCATCCTCGCTTTTCACAAAACGTGGGGTGATCGCCTTCCAAAAGGGATCCGACTCCTGACCGCGCTGGTTGTAATCCGGTCCATATTGTTCATTCACCGGCTCATGCCAGTCCGCCGGGATGATCACCCGCGCCGGGAAGCCCCGCATCGATTCGGGGACTATGTCGACTAACCGCTTGCAGGCCTCGAAGCAGCGCTTGGCAAGGGCCTTATCGGCTGGATCCTTGGTGACCGCATAGCGGAAGGTCATGGCGGCGCCCTGCATGGCGGTATAGCCACCATCGTTATCGGTGATCTTCGGGTACCAGCTGTTGACATCACCCTTGCGGGAAAGAGCGCAGTCGGTGACATATCCATCGCGGTTGTGACGTGTCTCCACCTGTTCGAGGAAGAAGGCAGCTTTCTGTTCGAGGGTCATCGGTTTGCGTTCGATCCGGCTGATTCCCTTAGGAGTGGCGATCCAGGCTGTCCCATCCGGTTCCACCGCGATACAGTTGACATGATCATCCGGCAGCCAGCGTTCACCCGCTCGGTAGCTCCAATGCTGGCCATCAAAACGGATCGCGCCGCGTTCGGTCCCGAACCAGATGACACCCTCCTCACCCGCCGCCGCGCAGGTGAAATGGTCATAGGGAAGCCCTTCCGCGCCGGTGTAGAGCTTCCATTCTTTTCCATCGAATACCCCCACCCCCTGATCGCACCCAAACCAGAGGCGTCCCCGCGAGTCGAAGGCCACGGCGGCCACCTTGCGCGGTGCCCAGGAGTACTTGGCATCGGCGGGGAAGAGTTGGTTGAAGGGCTCGCCGTCCTTCCAGCGGACATATAGGCCCCCCTCGGTACCAACCGCAATTGCGTTATCGGAACGAGTGGCGATTGAGAGGATGAGGTATGGAGAGTTGAAGCCCTCAACCTGTGTTGATTCTTCTTTTTGACGAAGTTCTGTGGGAATTATATCCGTGCTGGAGGGAATTATCCTCACTTCCTGTGTGAACGGTTGATGGATCACACCTTGTTCCCCAGATCCACTCACCAACACCGCCGCCGCGACTACCCATGTTGGCACCATTGAATACTCCTTCCATCCAGAATTCTTGTTACCCTCTCACCAAGATGATATCCTTCCTCTTGCTGAAGGAAAAAGTCATCACCAATCGTTAAACCGGTTTACGTTAAAGGAAGTCGGATGAACAGAACCTCCCAGCCACTCCCCAAGGTCTCACTTCTGGTCACAGCCCTTTGGTTAGGTTTGCTAACCATCTTGAGCCCCCTCAGGACCCACGCGGGAGTAATCATCAACGAGATCATGGCCAACCCCACCCAACGTGGATTGGACTGGTCCCGTGGATATCCAGTTTACGGAAGTGGGGTGCCTTGGACTAGCCTGGAATTTGATGATTCATCCTGGCGGACAGGAGCGGGTCCTCTCGGCTTTGGATACAGCGATCTGGGAACCACCATCAATCTTCAAGCAATTACTCCCTCGCTGTATGTCAGGAAAACCTTCATGGTCTCAAGTGAGGAAGCAGAAGGTGCAGGGCAGGTGAAAGTCTATGTGGACTTTGATGATGGACTGGTGGTCTACCTGAATGGGAAAGAGGTTGGACGCAAGAGCTTGGGGGGGACTCATGGTTATGTTTACCATGACCAACCCGCCTATAACCAGCATGACGCCGGTAGCCAGACGATCTTCCTTGCCGGGGTGGCGTCTGAGGTATTGAAACCCGGGTCGAATGTGCTGGCCATCCAGGTTCATAATGTCGATGTGGCCGACACGGATCTCAAGATTTCCGCGGCCCTCAAGGTTGCCGGATCTTCACTCATCGAGTTAGTCGCGAAAACAGACACCTTCCGTTTTTTCCCCGGTCTCTGTGAGCCATCCGGTGGATTGAGCGAACCGCTGGAAATTCCTGCCGATTGGCGTTTGGGATGGACACAGCTTGATTTTGATGATGCTGGTTGGCCCACCGGGCCAGGTGGATTTGGCTATGCCGATGGGGATGACACAACGATTCTCAATCTGAGTGGCAAGGCATCCACGCTTTACATCCGCCAAGTCTTTGATGTAGCCGCCGAGACTCTTGCCTCCAATGATCCCTTGCAGCTGATCGCCAATTATGATGATGGTTTTATCGCTTACCTGAACGGCAAGGTGGTGGCCAGGCGCAATGCGGGAACCACCGAAACCTTCTTCGCCTACAACTCAATCGCCACAGGCGACCATGAGGCCGGGACTCCGGTGACAATCAGCTTGGGTATCCCCGCGAGTTTTCTTGTGGAGGGAAAGAACATCCTTGCGGTCCAAGCCTTCAACAACTCCCGGAGTGGCAGCGACTTCTCAATCGTTGTGGATCTGAAGACCGGAGGAACCACCAACCAGATGCTGGTCCGGCATGGTGACAAATGGCGCTATTGCAGTGGTCTGCGCGAACCAGTGGGCGAGCAGGCTCCCCTGGAGGATGAATTCAGTGATTGGATCGAGCTTTACAACAACGGTACGGAAACAATTTCTCTCCATGGGTGGTCGCTGACCGACGATGAGGACAATCCGGGGCAATGGATTTTCCCGGATATCTCCATCCCAGGCGGAGGCTATCTGGTCGTTTTGGCAACTGGTGGGGACCGCATTCCTAAGGGGAATCAGTACCTCCATGCCAGCTTTGGTCTCAGTTCGGAGGGGGAGTTCCTTGGTCTTTACAACGATGGCAGTCCCCGGCAGGCCGTGGACCGGATTTCCCCCGGTTTTCCACCTCAGGACCAGATTCACTCCTATGGGCGTTTTGGTCCAGATGGGAAGTTCTGTTACCTGGAGTATGCCACCCCTGGAGCTCCCAACCTGGTGGGAGCAACCTTCACAGCGATTCTTCCAGCGCCAGTCCTGAGCGCGCCACAGGGGATTTACCAAGCCTCCATCGAACTCTCGATGACCTGCTCGATAGCTGGAGCCACAATCCGTTATACGGTTAATGGGGCAGAGCCCACCGTCACCGTGGGAGCCGATTACGAGGAACCTCTCAAAATCACTCATAACACAGTCATTCGCGCGCGTTGTTTCAAGGAGGGTTACATTCCATCGGAGATCGTTACCCGAAGCTACCTGATGAATCTGTTGGATGGGCAAGACACGGAGATTACGAATCTGGACTTCATTGTCATGATTGGGTACACCGGCCAATCACCGGTAACCCTGATAGGTCCCATGACCAATCCTCACCCGACTCAGATGGTTGCGGGTACAGCCCTCGGTCAGACCTTTGTGGCCCCAAAACCCTTCAACCGGATCGGATCCTCGAACCCGACCTGGTATACCACCAACGCCACCTTCACGCTGACTTTGTACGATGGGATTGGTGGGAATGCCATTGCCTCGCGGGTAATTGTCAATGCGGTGGACAATGCCACCAATTACCTCACCTTTCCCGAGCAGCCAGCGGGAAGCTATTACCTGGAGATGTCTGATCTGACTGGAGGTGGACAGGTGGGCTGGTGGGGTGAGCCAGCTGATATTTACCCCCAAGGCGCCCCCCACTTACGGCACACCACCATCGTTGACAATTACGCGGCGCTTTCCTCGATTCCGGCGATCTCTATCGTGGGTGATTCCGGGCAGAGCATTTACGCTCCGCATGGGGTGTTGGCCATTGTGAAGAATAGCGCCAGCTCGGTTGATAATTACAGCAATGTGGTGGTTCATGGCCGCTGTTATGAACGTCCTGTCTCGGTGGAGTATATCCCCAATAATGGTGGAGAGGGTTTCCAGGTCAATTGTGGGATTCGTCCAGGACGAAGTGATGTCTGGCGTCCCGGACTTCAGCTGACTGATGGAGTCTGGTACGGAGTAGCCAATAAATTCACCTTCCGCTTTTATTTCCGTAGAGATTATGGACTCAAGGAACTGGATTATCCCCTGTTCCCTGATAGTCCCGTGGACAAGTTCCAACTCCTCGCTATCCGCTCGGGAAATGACACTGATTACAACAATCCTTTCGTGAAGGAGGAATTCCTGTTCAGGTCATTGTCGGCATGTGGGCAGGTTTCACCTCATTGCCGTAACATCAACCTCTTCATCAACGGAGAGTTCAAGAACTACTACTCAGTCACCGAAAGAGTGGATGAACCTTTCCTCCAGCAGCACTACCGGAGTGACAAGGATTGGGATGTGATCCGTTCTCAAGTGGATCTGACCTTTACTCCCCAATTTGAGCTGGCGGATGGAGACTATACGGCTTGGGATGATCTATGGGTTTTCTTGAATGGACGTAGTTTATCGAATTACGCTGATTATCTCGAGGCCACCAAACGGATAGATGTGGTTAACTTTATCGATTATCTCCTGGTGTGTTTGTGGGGCGCGAACCAGGACTGGCCCTGGAATAACTGGATTACCGCGCGCGAACGCTCGGAGAACGGCATCTTCCGTTTCTACCTGTGGGATGCCGATATTGCTTTTCTTCAAAGTTCAGGGGTGAGCTACAACAGTGTCAGCAAGATCGAGAATGAATCGAATAGTATCCCCTTGTTGTATCGTGCCCTGAAGGCCAGTCCGGAATTCAAGATGCTTTTCGCGGACCGGATACAAGCGCTCTTCTACAATCATGGCCCCATGACCCAGGATAACCTTCAAAGCCGTTTCCAAGCCCTGCGTGAGGAAGTGGAATTGATGATCGCTGCGGTGTATAGCGAGGATTTCGACACCTACATTCCGGATGTCTGGATCCCCCAAAGACAAGGATACCTTTTGACACATCTTCGGAATGTGGGTCTGTGGCCATCTTTGCTGGCGCCTGTATTCAGTCAACACGGTGGGGATGTTCCGGAGGGATTTCATCTGACCATCGAAAATCCCAATGGCGCCAGCGGGGCTGTTTTGTATACCACGAATGGCACCGACCCCCGCATGCCCAATTCAGGCGGAGTCTCCACCGCCGCGTTATCTTATTCCCTTCCTATCGCTATCAACCAAACCACGTTGATTAAATCAAGAATAAAGAGCGGAACCACTTGGAGCCCGCTTGTAGAGGCAGAATTCAAGATCAACCAGAACGTGGCTCCGGGTGATGTGTTGATTACCGAGTTCATGGCCAATGTGGCTGGAGATGATGAGCTTAAGGAGTGGTTCGAGGTTTTCAACACCACCAACTACAATATCGAGCTCAATGGCTGGACCATCGCTGACAATGGAAACGACTCCCATGTCATCACCAGCCCCACAGCCTTGATCGTTCCCTCCCAGGGATACCTGGTGTTCGGTGAATCCACCGATACTGCGGTTAATGGCGGCGCCCCTGTCGATTATGCCTATGGAAATGACATCACACTGGGGAACAATGGAGATGAGATCGTCCTCATCAAGGATGGTGTAGTCATCCACTCGGCTGGGTATGGAACCTATGATACGGGAACCTACCCGATCATGACGGGCGTGTCCCAAGCTCCCTCCAGTGGGGCTGCACTGGGTATGGCGGCTGATTATTGCACAACCGCCACAACCCTCTGGAAGAATCAAACCTCGATCTATAACACCGCGGGAGACAAAGGAACCCCCGGCGGAGACAATGATGATGTGGTATTGTGTGGAACAGATCTCACACCGCCCGTTCTCACCGGTGCCAAATTTGCTCGTGGAGACCTCATCCTGTTAACTTTCGATGAATCCCTCGATCCCACCAGTTCGGAGAAGGAAAGCAATTTCCTGATCTCGGGAAGCGGTATGCCCGCCACGGCGTCCCTGGTGGCCGAAAACAAGATCCTGTTGAGTTTCCCCAGCCGAATTGCTCCTGGTGTGAGTTATCTCCTGACAGTCCAGGGAATCCAGGACACACATCACAACACCCTGGCTTCTCCACTTTATCCATCAGTCTTCTATGAAGAACCCCAAGTCTCGGTCAACGAGATCATGTACAATGACCGCAACAGCGCCGATCTCGAGTGGGTGGAACTCCATAATACGACTGATCAGGCTGTGGACATCTCTGGATGGTACCTGACGGATGATGATGCCTATCCGGCTGAAGGGGAGGGAAGTCTCATCATCCCCCAAGGAACAGTCCTTTCTCCTTATGAGTATGCGGTTCTCAATCTCTGGAACCATCCAGTTTTCAACCTTTGGCAATTCCCGCCCTCCATCCGTGTGATCACTCCGTCGGTGATTGAAAGCGGTGCTCTTTCGAATTCTGGAGATAATCTCTCGTTGTTCGATTCCCCCTTAAATGGAAGTTTATTGGATGGCTCGCTGACCAGTAGCTTCCCTGACCTCTCCACGAATGGCTGTTCTATCGAGAAGATCGATGAGGCTTTTCCCTGGGGAGATATGGATACCATCCACTACAACTTCCGCGCGGCCATGGTTCCCATTGGGTTTGCCACCGGTTTGGCGGATGATGGACTTCCCTTGAGTAGCAACGCTTCTCCGGGACGAGAAAATGGGACTCAATATGGTACCAGCATAGAGTGGTGGGATCAGTATTGAGAACCGAAATAAAATCAGAGCGTTCTACTCCGCCCACACATCGCCCCAACGATGGTTTGTGAGAATCCTTCCTGAGCCGGTGAGGAGGTAAACCCACCGTTGTTCAGGCAGGAACACCATATCGACAATATCCTGCTTTTCGCGTGGCAGGCTGCGTGGGAAGAGATAAGACCCTTTCAGCGAGAGAGTGGCCCGGTCCCTGGGATAGGGTGTCAAGTAAATCCCCCCATACCGGTCACATAGGATGAATTCATTTACCACAGCTTGAATGGATTGTCCGAGCGGCAGGGTAGGCCAGAAGTGTGTTTGGCAATATGGGCCATCGATCGTGTTTGAGCCGATGGGCGATTTCCACACCTGCCCATAACAATCCAGTAAAGCAAAAGTTCCATCTTGGGTGATCGCCAAATCGCGGGCGATGTCGTAGGTTTGGTTCTCTTTACGGGAAACCTCCAGAAAGCGTTGATCTTGGATCCAGCCCGAGGCCGGATCCCAGCGGTAGATGTTTCCATACAAATCGAGTGACCATGTCTGCCCTGACTGAGGATCGAGACAGAGACGGCGGAAGACCACCTCCCCGAACTGACTGGTAGGAGGGCATAGAATCTCTGGCGTACCGTCAAAACGCAACAGCTCCCCATCCGCTCGCAGGATCAGGGGGTGCCCCTGCGGGTCGAGACGGATATGTGTGAATGAGGAGTTTGCCACATCGAGAGTGAGTTGTTTGATGGTATTTGTGATCTCAACCAACTGTCCCTCTTCATAAAGGACCCAAATCGCATGGAAGTTGCTGTCCACTGCCAATCCAGTGGCGGTGGCTTGAGAAAGGCTCCCGGATGCGGATGGTGCTTTCCCACCCCGCGTAAGGAACTTCGCCAGCAGGGAAGGGGGAGTGCTTCTCCGGAGGGGATCGTGATCAGAATCCTTGGCCCAATGAATCCAAGCCCAAGTGTTGCCATCTTGTTGGGCTTGTGTCAATGCTCTCTTCCGGACTGCTCTTTCAAATGGCAACAGACCCAAACCCCGGCTTCTCTCAAGCAGCTGGTTCCACTCGGTGAAGGATGCATTTCCACCGTTGTATTTCAGGTAATTCCATCCAACTCCCAAGAACCGTGCACCCAAAACAACGGAAAGCACGATAAGAATGGAACCGGCTTGCCGAAACCAGGGGCTTGCTCGATTGTAACGATCTGGTGTGAGTTTCCCGCTGAATCTTGCCCATACGAACCACCAAACAAGGGCCAGCCACAAAGCGGTAAAGACTCCATCCTTGGGCTTCAGTACGGCAGGGACATGCGTACCCGCTATCCAGAAGGAAGCCATGACAAAACTTCCCAGGAGAATGGGCACTGATAAAGCGAGCCACACAGGAAGTCTTATGGGCCAATCCTGGGTAACCAGGGGGTCTTCCCTGTGGATCACTTGGGAAGCCACCCTCGGCGAAGAGAGTCTCTCCAATTGATATGCGCCGATACCAAGAATCAGCGGTATCAGGACAGCCTCCGGAGGAAACCGGATAGCCTCCACCAAGGGAATATAAAGACCAAGCAGAAAAAGTGTTCCGAGAATGGATGACACAGCCCCCCACGGATTTCTGGGATCGGGAAGTGCCCATTTACTAAATGAGGCATATTGCATGACAGCCGCTGCGGCAAGAATGACACCCAGCGACAACAACACCTGGATGCTGAAAAGGGAGGACCATAGGACAGGCAAAAGGAAAGCCAGCGATGGTATTCCCCTTCCACCGTGTGTCCGGGTTGAGGATGGAACTCCGATCTTCTCCTCTGCACTTGACCCAACCATCGTTCCCAGGAGTGTCAGATTGAGCCAGAAAAGAGCATTCACTCTTGGATTTTTCATGGCGGTCTCGAAGATTTCCAGGAAGGCATAGCCCAATAAACATGCTCCCAGAAGCAACACTTCCCAGCGTTGGACTTTCCATAGAGCCTGGGAAGAGACCGAAACGAGGAGGAACATCCATCCTATCAGCGCGGTGATGCCCCCCCAGTAAATCCATTGGAGGTAAAGGCAATGAGGGTGGTGTCCACGGCGATACCTATGATTCAGATTCCCCATCGCACTTTCCTGGATGGTCCAGAAGTATCCTTCTCCCATCCCAGTGCCTGATAGCCATTTCGAGGGTGTATGAAATCCCTCAATAGCGGCGGACCACACTCCTGACCTCGAATTGTAATAGGGATCGCTGATCTCCCGCCCGATGCTTAAAAACCTCGGTGAGACCGCTATCAGAGCCACCAGTACCGCTCCAGCTACGGCATATCCCTTCCAGG
>CAZORO010000037.1:0-9537 GCA_964581845.1 uncultured bacterium | reverse complement strand
ATATGTGGAGCCCTTAGCCAACCCTTGACACCCAGCCAGATCACAAGGGCCGCGAGAATGCCAGCCAGCCCCGCCCTGCTCTTGGAGAGGATCACGAAGACTCCCTCTGAAAGAAGGAGCAGGCCGCAGAGCCATTGAATCACACGCTCCCTTCCGCTGGTTCCCAAATGAGTGGAAATCAGGAATACCATCAGTGGAAAGGAGAGGAGATAGAATGCCGACTGGGTGTTGCGATGCCCGAAAGACCCTTCCATATCGGGGTGTATGTGTATCTCTCCCCATGGGGTTCCCAGTTGAAGGATGACCAAACCTGCGATCCAGACATAGGTCCACCAGGGATTTATCTTCAGGTTATTGCCGAGCCATGCACCCAAAAGCATTCCAGAACCTACTTGGAGGGAAAACCGGAGCAATCCTTCCATCGCTTGAGATGAGGGTTCCTGGGCGCATCCGGCAACCAATGCCACCACGATAAGATACATCCCCACCAAAAAAGGAGAAAAGATTTTCGCCAGTGAAATCGTGCGGATCCTGCCCTCAAGAAACCAAGCGGTAAGCAACAGCGGAAAGAGATTCTCAATCTTACCACCAACCTTGAGTCCAAGGGTTTCGATATGGATCCGGCCCACTACCAGGAAGAAGAGAACAAGAAGGTATAAAAACGTAGAGAGTTTCCTGAATGGGATCATGGCCGGGCGGCTGGTCTGATTTCAATAAAACGTACCCCATGACGGCGATTGGCCACTTCCACCCAAGCCTCGATCCGTCCCTCTCCCGCTTTCAGAGGAACTGCTTCGAAAGAGCAACGCTCGCTCTCCTGGGGAACCGGGACCTCCATGGCGGCATCACCTAAGCGCAAATAGGCCTTTCCTGGCCCCATGGTTGGGTGAAAAATAAAATCGAAGCGTTGAGGTCCTTCCCGGACTACATTGACCTCCCAATAACCGATTCCTTCCGGTTTCCACTCGGTTTGAGCATCCCTCCAGTCCTGCCTTGTCAGACTGACATGAGGTGAATGGGGATCTCCAATGACGATCCGGGGTGGATCATACCCGCGTGTATGGCTCACATTGTCAAACCAGTTTTCATATTCATTGAGGAGCTTCTTGACGATCTCTGGATGGCTGGCAGCGATGTTCTCCTTTTCACATGGATCCGCGAGGAGATCATAAAGCTCATATACCGGTGAAAGTGGTTTCCCATCGGCGCCACCCAAGGGTTGAACCAGTTTGAATTTAGATCCCCTGGCGGTGAAGTTACGATACAGCTCCGGAACATTTCCGCGGTGCCATTGAAAGAAGAGGGTTCGTTCGGGCCAGTTCATTGAACCGCCCAAGAGAGGTTTCGCGAAGCTCCTCCCATCCAATGGAGCGGTGACTGGATGAACAACACCGCAGATCTCCTCGATCGTGGGGAGGATATCAATATGCGCAAGGGGAAGATCGACTTTCGTTCCAGGCTGCAGATGTCCTGGCCAGCGCCACAAACAGACTACATGGATCCCCCCTTCGTAGACCTGGGTTTTACTGCCCCGGAAGATGCCGTTGTAGCGTGGGAAGGCGGGTCCATTATCAGTCAGAAAAATAACGATTGTGTCTCGCTCAAGTCCGAGTTCAACGAGAGCGGACAAGACCTTTCCAATGTTCTCATCGATATTGGTTACCATCCCATAAAGCCGTGCTGTTTGCTCTGGATTGAACTCACCCTCGAATGGATAGCCGGGAAATGTGAATTGCGTGGCGGCTGTAATCCTGTCTTTGTAAAGCAAGTAGTCCTGTTCCTTCACTTCATGGGGTGAATGGGGGCAGTTGAAGGGGAGGTAAACAAAGAAAGGCCGATTCTTGTTGTTCCGCATGAAGGTGATGGCTTCCTCGGTGTAGATGTCCGAGCAATATCCCTTTGTTTTAACTGCTTCCCCGTTCCTGAAAAGGACTGGATCGAAGTATCCCGTGCTCTCCGGGGGATCGGAAGGTTGCGAGAGACCTCCCCCCCGGAAAACCAGTGATTCCTTGAATCCCTGGTCCATGGCACGCAGGGGATAACAATCACCCAGGTGCCACTTACCGAAGATTCCTGTCTCATATCCTGCCGAGGAGAGGGTCTCCGCTATGGTGACTTCATCCGCATCCATCATGGCGCGTCCACGGTAGGTGTCGATTGCGCGTGTGCGGTAGTTGTAACGTCCTGTCAACAAGCACGCACGTGTTGGTGTACAGACCGGAGAGACGCAGAAGTTGGTAAGGAAGACACTTTCGGTGGCCAGGCGGTCCAGATGAGGTGTCTGGATGATGGGATTGCCCGTGAAGCCAAAGTCGCCATACCCCTGGTCGTCCGTCATAATCAATACCACATTGGGACGGCTGCTCTCTCTTGCCAGAGTGATGCAAGGCTCGCGTATGGAAAGAACGAGAAACAAAGCGGCTGCTATGAGTACTTTCATGTTACCCTCGGATCAGCTCCACCATCTCCCTGACTGCTTGACCCAGGCCGGTAAAGATCGAACGAGCCACAATGCTATGCCCGATGTTTAGATCTTGCATTCCGGGAATCCGGGCAATGGGAAGCACATTCTGGTAATGTAGACCATGACCGGCATTGACTCGAAGGCCGAGATCTTGTCCCAGGAAAGCGGCCTTTTGGATCCGTTTCAATTCCTTCTCAGACCGGCTGGGACTGAGATTGGCGTAAGTTCCTGTATGCAGCTCAATCATCTGAGCACCCAAGTCTCTTGCCGCCTGGACATGATCCGGGATGGGATCGATAAACAGGGAAACCAGGATACCTTCTGAACGGAGAGTCTCAACAGCCTTCTCGAGCCGTTTGCCACCCTTGAGAACATCCAACCCACCCTCCGTGGTGAGCTCCTGGCGTTTTTCTGGAACCAGGCAGACCTCATCCGGATGAACCACGCAGGCGATCTGGATGATGTCTGGAGCGATTGCCATCTCGAGGTTGAGTTTGGTGGTGACCGTCTTGCGCAGTTTCCGGACATCAGTGTCCTGAATATGACGGCGGTCCTCGCGCAGGTGGATGGTGATCCCCACCGCCCCGGCTTCCTCCGCGATGCGCGCTGCCTCAAGAAGATCTGGATAAGTTGTTCCCCGCGCTTGGCGGATGGTGGCGATATGGTCGATGTTTACTCCCAGTTGGCTCATGGAAATTCCTCCTATGGGGTTGGTATGGGTGTCTGCATGGGTGTCATCATTGGAGTCAGGACCGGTTGCATGGGTGTGATGGAAAGAGACGGTGTGGCTGAAAGCGGTGTTTTACCCGAAAGATAGGAGTCACGGACCCCTTGCCAAAGCTCCTGGAACACCGTTTCAAGTTCATGTGGCCCTCGAATCCAGACAGAGATACTGGACGGAGTTGCCTCGATGATCTGGACATCGGCGGGCAGGTTGATGGGAACCAGGTGGACAGCGGGGATTTCCTGCTCACCTGGTGGGAGCTTTGAAATGTCCACTGATAGTGCCAAAGATTCAGCGGCCACCGAATTCACCTTCAAGCGCGCTCCCTGAAGGAGCACATCGACATTAGTAGGATCGACATTGTAACTGCCCGCTGTATCGCTGGAACCCGCGATGAGACCTGTGATTTGGATCGGAACCTGGGAGATCTGACGCTTGCGGAAAAAAGGTTCAATAAACACTTTAAAACGGATAACTGGTTTTGGATCATCCAGGACCTTGAGATTCCCAATATCCATATCATCGAGCGTCCATACCTGTTCCTTGGTTCCGGTTTGGCCGTCCAGCACCAGCTCATTTTTATTGCGGACAATCCGGTAGCGCTCCATGTCCGCGTCACCTCCCGCGAGGGTAATGGTAGCCGGTGTCACATAAGTCGCGGAGATGACATATCCCAAGGCAGGCCTGGGGCTGTAACGGGGAATCACGCGTGCCACCCAAGAGTTCCATTCCGTTTTGATGTTTACCCGGCTTGGAATGATATCGTTTTGGCGGACCCGGATATCCTCGGCGGTCAGGCCTGGAACGATGGGAGCGAAATTCTCGGGACTGAGAACAATCTCATGCATCGTAGCATCTTTAATCTCCGCCAGATTGGCCCGCATGATGAAATCGGCCCCATCCAAGTCATCGAGGATTCGTGGGCCAGTCACACGAACTCCCACCTTGGGGTCTTTCTGACTGACCAGACGTAGAGCCGGATCAAGCCCCACAAACTTCACCTCAACATCAGGAAAGTACCTCGTCTGGTTCCGATTCTCATCCACCTCATACCAGATCACACTGGCCGTGATCAAAGCGGTGAGGATAATTCCCCAATCTTGATGAACCGTATCACGTATGGAGCTTAGAATGCGCTGGAGTTTCATCGCCATTTACTCCTCCCCACCCATTCCCGCCATGAGACTATTCACTTGGCGGAGCATCTGCTCATTGGGAAGATCCCGGACTAATTCACCATTGCAGGCCAGCGAAACCCTTCCCCGTTCCTCGCTGACAATAAGCACAACCGCATCCGATTCCTCGGATATGCCGACACCGGCGCGGTGACGTGTTCCCAGCTCCCTCGGATGTTCCCGCTCGGAGAGCGGGAGCAGGCAACCCGCTGCTATGATCCTTCCACTTGTAATGATTGCCGCTCCATCATGGAGGGGCGAATAGGGATTAAAGATGGACTCCAGAAGCTCGGTAGAAACCTCTGAGTTGAGCAGGGTTCCAGTGTCGGTAATTGCTTTCAATCCGGCCTGACGGGTTAAGACAATCAGGGCACCGTTCCGTTTGGTGGCAAGCCGGTAGGCCGCCCGGATGACTTCTTTGACTACGTCGTTCTCGGGTTTGAAGACACGTTGAAAAATGGGATGTACACCCAACCTTGCCAAACCACGGCGGATTTCTGGCTGGAAGACGATGACCACAATGATTAAGACCACACCCGCCAACCGGTTCACAAGTTCGGTGAAAGCAATTAAACCGAAACTCCGGGCAAACAGGTAGACAAAACCCAGCGTCACCAGTCCGTAAAGGACATTCATCGCGCGGCTGCCCTTTAAGAACCGCAGGATCGCGTAAATCGTCGCCGCGATGAGCAGGATATCAATCCCGCTACGCGTAAAGTCCAGGAACCGGTCCATTCTATCTCATCCCTCCCTGGAGGGCCTCCACCATCCTCAGGCAGTCTCGAACCTCGCGGACATCATGGACGCGATGGATCCGATAGGTCCCCCTCACCGCCAGATAGGCTGTCACCGCCAAAGTCCCCGCTAACCGTTCCATCGGAGGCCGCGAAAGGATTCCTCCTATGAATGATTTGCGGGAGACACCCACGACTATGGGGTGTCCGAGCTCATCATAATGGGACAGGTACCGGAGAATCTCCAGATTCCCCGCGATGGATTTTCCGAAGCCGATACCCGGATCCAACCAAACCCGCTCGGGAAGCAACCCTGTGGATTCCGCGCGATTCGCTTGCTCTCCAAGGAATCTCTTGGTCTCCCCGATTAGGTCCTCGTAATCTGTGTCCATCTGCATGGTTGCTGGGGTACCGCGCATATGCATGAGGATCATAGCGCCCGATTCACCAGCCACAATCTCCGCGAGAGAGGGAGACTCTCGCAACGCACTGATGTCATTGATGATGTCCGCGCCCACGCTCAATGCGGCTTTCGCCACATCGCTCTGGGTTGTATCGACGGAGATCGGGAGGTCTTCATTCATTTCACGTACTTTTTCAATGACAGGGAGGATTCGTTCAATCTGGACATCTGGGCTGATCCGTTCCGCCCCTGGCCGGGTAGACTCTCCCCCGATATCGAGAAGATCCGCCCCCTGACGGACCAGTTCCAGGGCATGTTCGGCTGCTCGATCCGGATCAAGGTACAGACCTCCATCGCTGAAGGAGTCTGGAGTCACATTTACAACCCCCATAACTACGTTCTTTCTGCGTAGTATTTGCAGGAGCGCCGTGAGACGTGAATCCCTCACTTTTCTCATCTTCTCCTCCACTGGTATCCTCCCATGCATAGCAGACCACACCCCGTGAAAGAAAACAACAATGGTTTGAATTCGTGAGTGGAATGGTCACCGCCCTGACTTCCGGGTAATGTTATTGGGTTCCAATGAGTGTGATTGACCCGACTCCCAATCGTTTTTATCCCCTCTCGATACTACGCATTTGGGGAATGTGCGTTCTTGTGTGGGCCTTGCTGGGTTGTTCTCGAGCTGAAACGAAGAAATCAAGCGGTGAGTTGACTCACGGTGGTTCTGCCGCCGGTCTGGAAAGGTTGAAGTTCGCGGAGAGTCATCAAGACTCGGCCCTGTTTGAACTGGTTTACAGTAATGCTGGATCCAAGGAAATCTCCGATGTCCGCTATGCCCAGGGACGGCTACTGATGAACGATCAAGGAGTCTTCCGGTTTGAGCAGGCAAAGAAAGAACCGCAACGCAACCTCATTGTATATTTCAACCCAGACCAAGAGATATGCGTGGTTTTCCCAAAGCTGAAGATTGCTTACCATGCCAGCCCAGAGATTCTTACTGGGCCTGAGGGGGAGAAGCTAGTGGCGGCCTATGATGGGATCCGCATGGTCCTGTGCCTCAGTAATGTCTGGAACAATCCAGAACCGAACTCCATTGAGATAGGCACTTTGGGTGACACGCTCTCACTTCAACAGCAGGGACGTCCTTTCCATTGGAATGTGGATATGGATCCAGGGGCTTCGGTAAGCCCGATCACCTGCATGCGGGCACGGCGGGGCTTCAGGCAACTGTGTACCCTCGAACGTAAGACCAGTACCATCCACCAGTACTCTCGTAGTAATAAGGATGCCTTCATGAAAGGCAGTGGGGGACAACTCCTATCCGGGAACAAATGGAGCCTCTCTTTGCAAGGGCACTCGAGGCAATCCGATTTCGAATTTACACCTTACCCCATCAAGAAAACCGAATCGGATGCTGTCAGCACTCTGTTTGAATCCCCTCCCCTCGATCCCTCTTTCCAAGTTCAGCAACTGACACTTGACCTGATACAAGATTGGATGGGGTTCCGGTAACAATGATCCGTGTCTCGCGCCTTAACGGGAAGGAGTTCGTAATCAACGCGGAGCTGATCGAAACCATCGATGAATCTCCCGATACAGTGATCACATTAATTCAAGGCCACAAGTTCGTGGTGCGTGAATCCTTCGATGAGGTCATCCGGAGGGTGATTGACTACCGTCGTCTCTGCCGGCTTCCGCCCAATGATTGAGACCTGAGTTTGATCGAGGTTGCGGTTCAGGAATCCCAACCCTATAATTCCTCTTTTCGTTGAACACACCCAGGATATGAATCCTGAATAATTTGAAGGAGTCTTTGCCCATGGTTGCCAATCAAGCTGTAAAGGACATCACCCAGCTGAAGGAGATCGCCAGAAAGGCGAGAATCAATGTCATCAAGATGCTTGCTGAGGCCGGTTCCGGACACCCCGGTGGTTCCCTGTCAGCTTGTGACATCATGAATGTCCTTCTCAACCGGTTCATGCGTCATGACCCGCAAAATCCCCGCTGGCTGGACCGTGACCGTTTTGTTCTTTCCAAGGGGCATTGTGTTCCGGCCTGGTATTGCCTGCTTTCTGAGGCGGGCTACTTCCCAGAGAAAGAATTGATGTCGCTCCGTAAGCTGGGATCTCCCCTTCAGGGGCATCCGGATTGCACCGCGCTGGACTGCATCGAGGCTTGCACCGGATCCCTCGGTCAAGGGCTTTCCATGGCGGTGGGTATGGCGCTCGCGGCAAAGCTCGATAAGAAAGATGTCAGAGTCTACTGCATGATCGGTGATGGCGAGACTCAGGAAGGCCAGATCTGGGAGGCATTCCTCGCCGCTCCCAAGTTCAAACTCGATAACCTGGTGGTCATCCTCGACCATAACAAGGCTCAGATCGATGGTTTTGTTGCCGATGTGATGCCCCTGGAACCCATCGTGGACAAGCTCAAGACCTTCAATTGGCATGTCATCGATATCAATGGTCATGACTACGAACAAATCATCGCCGCCTTCGAGGAAGCCGCGAAGGTGACCGGAAAGCCGGTCTTCATCCGCGCCGACACAGTCAAAGGTAAGGGCGTTTCTTTCATGGAGGGACTTGTAGATTGGCACGGGAAAGCTCCTAAGAAGGAGGAGGCAGAGAAGGCGGTGGCGGAACTTAGCACGGCATAGAATACTATTGGCGTGTTTAGGGCGGTGTGAGACCGATGAGGATTACTGGCTTGGCCTATCTGGAGGCCGCAATAGAACACCTACCGGTGGCGCTGGATCTTCACAATTTGAGACATTATGTCATGTCACACTATGTTTCTGGTGTTACTGTGGAGTGTCTATTCCGTGCATATCAGGTAACGAAAGAGCCTTCATTTGATGCCCGGCATGACTTGTCTTGGTTATATCGGTCATGTGGTATCAGTGATCTGATTCCAATCGAAGGGAGGGAGCGGTTTGAAGCTGCCCTTCAGGTTGTATTCTCACGTTGGTCCAACAATCTGCGATACTTCTCGGAAGCCAGATTGAAATTATACTTAAAAAAGGGTCCCTATTGTCGAGTAAAGGTTAGGGGAGACCTGTTAAAGGAAAGTAGTAGAATGATAGTGGAGTCTTCGGCTCGAATCGTTAATCTTGGGGTTACAAGATGGCAACATTTGAAGAACGATTGAGAAATGTTTTAACCTCCAGGTTCCCGGGTTCCGAACTACTCCTTGAAAATCCTATGGGGGGAAAACATGCGGGATATTTGGTATGGGAAGACTTTGGTGAAGAGGAAGTCATTGACCGCCTGACCAGTGTTTGGAACACATTACGAGCGAAGTTTCCGGAAAAAGACCTTAGGAAAATCAGTTTTATCTTCGCCATGACTCCCGAAGAGCTCTTGGCCATGAGAGAACGTGATTGATGGAAGAAACTGGATCACGTTTTTTCATTCTGTTATTGACCGCATTATTCACCTTTGTTTTGGGGTGTTCCCCCCCCGAATCGGGGAATAATCCAAATCAGGTTGAATCCTCCTCCAGTCAGATCCTCTCCTCCGCTGAAATCAATGCCCGGGTGAAGGCCCTGGCTTGCCGGGCGGACAAGATTGAAATTCCTACCACCCTTGCAGGTGGCACCTTCCGCTTCAACATTGTCGAAACGCCCAATAGTCTCGACCCCGCGTGGATCCGCGATACCGCTTCACATGAAGCCGCCGCTCCACTTCATGACGGACTCATCGAGTTCAATCCTCTCACCCTAGAGGTCGTTCCCTGTCTGGCCGAGTCCTGGGAAATCTCACCCGATGGCAAGCAATACACCTTCCACCTGCGGCAAGGGGTCTTCTTCCATGATGATCCGTGCTTTACGGATGGAGTGGGACGTGAACTGACCGCACAAGATTTCAAGTACTCCTTCGAGAGGGTCTGCGATCCGCGTACCGCCTCTCCTGGAGCTTGGATGTTTCTCGGTTTTGTGGAGGGGGCACAGGAATACCGCGATGGGGTTTCTGCGCGGCGAGAGTTGGAGCGTCGGGCCAAAGGCGAGGCCAGAGATGAGTCCAGCCCCGACCGCT
>CAZORO010000036.1:0-20441 GCA_964581845.1 uncultured bacterium | reverse complement strand
CATCGCTATCCGATCCACCTCAGGGAAGCCACCCACAGGCCGTGTCTTTTTCCCAAATGAAAACCGATCCGGAATGGCGTATGTCGACTTCATTGTTTCCACAACGCCTGGAAATCAAGAATCGGCACGGAGTCAATTTCTTGAAACGAAAAAAACGTACTACCATCATCTTTGGAGACAGGGGATTCCTGGTGGCGCCTGGTTCCGTCACCAAGTTGAGGAGATTGACAAGCTGCAGGGGAGAACAACGCCGGAGAATGAACAACAACCGAACCGAATGTCCTCATTGGTAGATGACAACCTAACCTATTCCCTCTTCACCGGCGGACGCGCGATCAGCGAGAACCTGCAACTCGACCGCACATTGCGGAACATCAAATCAACAACACAAACAGTTCCACTCGAATCCATCGAGGGCATCGCTACCGCCTCCTATGATTGGAGCAAGTGGTTCGCGGGATCCAATCCGGAACTCGATCCGCTTGCCACCGCGATCCCCGCTGATCAACATGCCCTCTTCTTCCCCTCCTTCCAGGCGATGCTGAATATGCTGGATGAGGTCGAGAAGCAAGGCACACCCATTTATGGCCTGCTGGAGACACGCGCGGAGAGCGCTCGTACACGCGAACGGTACCAGCATCAACTTTGCCTATCCCCCGATGCGCTTTCACGTGTTCTTGGCCCCTCTCTCGTTGCCAGTGTTGCTTTCACCGGATCGGATCCTTATCTGCCCACTGGCTCGGATGTAGCCGTTCTATTCGAGGCTCCCAATCCCGCAGTGCTTAGACTCGCTCTGGCTGGACGGCATAGCGCGGCGATAGCCACAAGCAAGGATGTTTATTCTGTCAGCGGTACTATCCGGGGAGTGGACTACATGGGTGTGGTCTCTCCGGATCGGCGGGTGTGCTCCTACATCGCCACAGTTGGCAATGTAGTCGCCGTGTCCAACTCGCTCTATCAATTGGAACGGATCATTGCAACTGCGCAAGGCCAGGCCCCATCGATGGCTTCACTGGATGAGTACAGATTTTTCCGTGGACGTTACCCGCGTGGCAAGGCGGATGAGACAGGACTCTTGGTGTTGACCGATGGAGCCATTCGCCGCTGGTGTGGACCTCGTTGGCGGATATTGGCCTCACGCCGCATCCGTGCTTCCGCAGCATTAGCGGAAATTCAGGCAGCTAGTCTTATTCAGATCGTTTCGCGAACCCCAGGGCCGGAAGTGCAACTCCCAGCTCAGCTAAAAGGGAACCAGATGGATGGTTTGGGAGAGGTCTCCATCTCTGCAAATAGGGTATCCTCATCGGTCTATGGAAACCTGGAGTTTCTGACACCCATCGCGGAACTCCCAGTGGGCACTATCTCCCTTGGAGAAAAACAAGCCTATGAGTGGTTCCGTACCAACTACCAGCGCAACTGGAGAGGGTTTTTTGATCCGATTGCGATCCGCTTTTCCATCAGTGGTGAGCGGCTTGCGGCGGATCTTTCGGTACGTCCTCTCATCGCGGCCACCGGTTACCGTGAATTCATCAGCATCACTGGCGCACCTCAGAATCTCCCGGATGCCACCGAGGTCTGCCTAAATCCCCTCATGCAACTAAGTTTCTCATTCGATCCCAAGGCAGAGCGGATAAACAGAGACCTTGGATTTTGGCTCTCTCCTGGTTCCGCTCTCGGCCGTATCGGCTTCAGCTGGTTGGGAAACTGGATCACCATCGTGGCTGGGGAATCTGATTTTTGGAAAGGTTTAGCACAGGTCATGGACAAAGAAAGTGACGCGGAGGTGTTCAATTATCTTTTTGAAAACCGCCAACTTATCCCATTGTCCGTGGTCTTCGATGTGGGCAATAGCCTTGCATTGACTGCATTTCTACCGGCCTTGAGGAGTATGATCGAACAATCCGCACCTGATATGACCCGTTGGGAGACACTCACGCAGAATGATCAGTCCTACGTCCATGTCTCTGTCAGAGATTCGACAGGTGAGTGGACCCCCGCTATAAACTATGCAGTGACTCCCAAAAGACTGGTCGTGTCGTTCAACGAGGACCTTTTGAAAACAGAGATGGCCTATGTCAATGGAACCACTCCGGAAACAAAGCCTACAATCCAGAGTCAGGATACCTCCTCGAACTTGGAACTCCATATGAGTCAAGGGGCATTGACGATTCTCGACTTGTTTTCCCGTGATCCTCTTGAGTCTTTAAGGAGAGAGAGATCCTGGGGAAATCTTCCGATTCTCAATGATTGGCATCGCCTTTTCCCAGAGAAATCAGCAGTCGATTTTCATCAGCAATTCTGGTATACCAGACTCACTTGCCCAGGAGGGGGCCTATATGTCTGGAATGAGGAGTACAAGACTTTTGAGTCGACTGTGTATGGCCACCCAGGTCAACCCAATACACCAGCGGATTCCGCTTCAATTCTGAAGGCCTTCGAGCGGGTCAATACCTCCGTGGTTTTCGAGGAGGATGGATTGCGTAGTCAGTGTGAGATAACACGGAAGGTTGTTCAGTAAATGTCACATCGATTCAACCACTAATTATTGGAGGCGCCCAAGATGTTCTGTCCAGCGTGCAAGAAACCCGTGATCGTGGGCCATACCCATTGTATCTACTGCAATCAAGACCTGACCTTGCTTCAATCCATTCAGCTGGCTAAGCAAGATCTTCTGCAAGCGAAGCTGAAATCTCAGTCTCTGTCTACAAGCCTAACTGATTTTGAACGCCGGATGGGGGATCTCGAGACAGCCGTGGTAAAGCATCTCACGCCTCCTGAACCCGAACCTGTTGAGACGGAATTTCCGGAACCTCTCGTTGAGGAAGAAATACCAGTAGAAGCTCCGGGTTCCGTCTCACCACTTTTACCTTCCTCAAAACCACTTACCATGGAGCCGCTCTCTCAACCTCCCACACCTCATGGTCCATCATCACGCGAGTCCAAGGGTCTGCCGGATACTCAGTCGGAGCTTTGGTTCGGTCAAAAGTGGCTGCTTATCGCCGGTGTTACTATCATGGTTCTTGGCATTGCGTATTTTCTCAAATACTCTTTCGACCGGAATTGGATCACTCCCGCAGGACGGGTAGGCATGGCTTATCTCGCAGGCACCTGCTGCCTGGCTTTGGGAGAGTTCTCACGCCGCAAGAATCTCGGCCTGTTCGGTCTTAATCTGATTGGCGGCGGTTTGGCGGTATTGTATGCTGCCACTTTTGCCGCTTACAACATTTACCATCTACTATCTCAACCACTGGCATTTCTCGTGATGGTCGTGGTGACCGCCCTCGCGGGCTTGCTGTCTCTTTTTTATGACACCAAGTGGCTTGCTGTGTTGGGTTTAATTGGTGGTTTCGCCACACCTCTTGTTATCGGTTCCAAAGAATCCAGTGAAATCGCCTTGATGTCATATATGACCATTCTCAACGCTGGAATCTTATCGATCGCCTTTGTCAAACGCTGGAACCTGCTGAATAATCTTGGATTCGCCTGTACATGGTTGCTCTTTAGCACATGGATTGTTGAAAACTACAGAATGAATGATTTCTGGGTAACCCTCTTCTTCTTGAATGTCTTCTTCCTGATTTACACTCTTGTCCCCTTCGGTTACTATCTTATCAGCCAGAGCCGTGCGAAAGTGGCGGAGTTTGCGATCACTCTCCCCAACACCTTCATAGCATTTGGTTACACCTACGCCCTCTTAACTGACTATTGCGATTCCCGTCATCCCGCGGCGTTCGCCTCGATCAGTTATGCTGCACTATTCTTCTTGATGGCACACATCCTCCACCGGCACTCACCAGAGAATCAGGCGGCAATAGTGATGTTATTGGGCAAAGCATCCATTCTACTCTTTCTTACTGTCCCGATTCTCTTTTCAGGCCACTGGATCACGTTTTTCTGGGCTGCTGAAGCAGTTACGTTACTCTGGGCCGCAAAACGCTTGAATAACTCCAATCTTCTCACTGGATCATTCATTGTCATGGGAGCCTGCCTTTTAAAGTTCTTCCTTAATGATTATCCGGAGATCTTCGGTTTCTCTGACCCTTCCTTCGGCTTCCGGGAAGGTTACACTTACCTTCTGGGTGAACGTTTGCTCACCACAGTATCTGTTCTTGCCGCAGTTTTTATCTTCCCATGGTTACTTCAGAAAGACACACAACTTTTTGAAAAACAGCGGTACCAGTTTTTGGGTTTCTTGTATGCCATCTTCATCCTGCTTCTTTTTGTTTGTCTGAATATCGAGGTCTCCGCATTCTTTTTTGAATATGTTCTTCCAGCGCGTTTGGCGTCGCTTTCCGTTTTATGGGCGTTCTTCTCGATCGGATTGATGATCCTTGGATTCATCAAGAATCAATCTATTATACGTCAAGCCTCGATTGGCCTTTTTGCTTTAACCTCTCTTAAGGTCCTGATCCAAGACATGGCTGAGGTCTCCACACCTTACCGGATTCTTTCGCTACTTGTACTCGGTATTCTCCTGATTGGGGCTTCATTTCTTTATCATAAATTTTCAGCTCGGATTCTTGCCAGGATACAGAGTAATGAGGTATCCGCATGAGACCGTACAGTTTACCAAGTATTATGCTGGCATTATTTATTACAGTCACATTGAGTCTCTTATTCTGTGACCAATGTCCGGCATCGAATATCCAAGATTTTGAATGGACCACTCCAATCAACGGTGAAATAGTCCCCGGCAAACCCATCCGTGTTACACTTCCCACAATGATCATCTCAAAAACACGTATTGGATTCCAGGATTTGCGTGTCTTTAATAACCAAGGAGTTGAGGTACCTCATGTCATTTATAAGGACATAGTACCCTATGAGTCAGAAAGGACTATCGCATATACAGTTAAAGGGTTCGAGGAGTCGGATACGGCAAATCAGTTCCTTCTTGAACAACCTCAACGTTCTGAAAAACCAGATTCTATTGACATTTTGACTTCAGCAACAGATTTCAAGAGGAATGTGCGCATTGAGGGTAGTGCCGATAGACTATCCTGGAAAATCCTTGCGGAGGATGTGATTTTCGATTATTCCTCACGGGTCAACCTGAGGAAGACGACGATCTCCTTACCCGGTGCAGACACTCCATTCCTGAGAGTAACCATCGATAAAGGTACCCCTACTCCAAAAGAGACCGGTCAAATTCATTTTCAATACCGTGATCTGGTATTCCTACAAAATGATATTCAATCTTCAATTTTCAAGGTGGAGGGTTTCACGGGACACTGCGGTGGCCGAAACCTAGACACACGGATTGAGGATTCCATCACTATCCACCAACCCTCCCTTACTAAGGATGATGCAGGGAATACAATTGTGAATCTGGGTGAAATCAATCTTCCCTTGTCATCCATTTCACTCGTGGTGGAAGATCCTTATTTCTTCAGGCGAGTTGAAGTCCAAATTAAATACACAAATGAAGATAAATCCTATCATACTATCTCCAATGGCGTAATTCACCGTATTCCAGGCGCCGCACAAGGAAGCCTTCAAATGCATGTTGAACTGGAAAAGGCTCCTTCTGTCAGGTTAATAATTAATAATGGTGACAATCCACCTCTAAACATTCAAAGCGTACAGCTAATATGGGTACGCCGATTTCTCTTTTTCTACCCACGACAAGGGGAAACATACTCTTTATTTTACGGAAATAAGGATGTAACACCTCCCAATTATGACACACGGCATCTTATCAAATATGATGCCATGTCTCTGAGGACCCTCCCCGAGTGGACCATTGGCTCTGTAGAGAGGAATTCATCCTACTCTCCGCCAATGAGTGAAACCGAGAAGCAGAGAATACGAGCATGGACTCTCAATGCGTTAGTCCTTTTTCTCCTTGTGGGACTGGCTTACTGGGGCGTTGTGCTTGTGAACCAGATGTCAAAAATAGAAAAGTCCACAAGTTCAGACGATTCTTTATGAGGTTAATGAGTCTTCCAATTCAGGTGTTTGTCCAGAAACTCAAAGGTTCCTACTCCATGGATGGTGTGGGGACCGTTAAAAAATTCAATTACTGTCCGGTCTCCAATACCCAATTCATCATAAAGACGCCTGGTCTTCGCGAATTCATAAGCAACCCACTCATCCGGGGCCACTCCATCCTCATGTCCACGCTCCACCATAAAAGGGCGTGGACAGATCAGGCCGCTGAGCTCACTGTAGTTAAAAGTCATTCCCAGATTGAACTCTGGCATTTCATATTCTGGAGTAAACATATAACTGTAAGGGCTGTCAACCGAGACATTTTTCCAGATCCATTCGTTGAAATCACCCGAACAAATTGAAAGACTGTAGCCTTCAAGGATTGCTGGCACACGCATAGCCGTTTTTCCACCATAGGAGAGTCCATAAAAAGCAATCCTTTGTCGGTCAACATAGAGCTGTGTCGATAGGAATTCTAGGATCCTCTGGTGTTGACGTACAATAAATGAAAAAAGCGAAAGTTTGAGCGGGTTGGCTTTTCGCTGCAAGGTACGGAATCGGTCACCACCAATATAAGGATTCTGCGGAGAGAAAGTCACATAGCCCCTCTCTGTAAGCCGGTTAGCAAACTGGTGATAGTATGGGCTATCAAAATCTGGATTGGCAACATCTTGAGGACGTCCCTCGAGTCCATGCTGACAAACAACGACAGGTCTTCTCTCTCCTTCTTTTATATCCTTGGGAACTAACAGAATGCCGTAAGCAATCACATCTGGATAAACATCGAGAACCACCTCATAACCTCGATACTTGGGTTGTTCATAGATCAACCTGGACCGGGGATTGAGGGGAATACTTGGATCCGGTAGTTTTCCAATGACCTCCTCCCAAAAATAATCTCTTAGATTTGAAGCCGACTTTTTCCATGACTCCACGGAGGTGCATTCAGCTTCGGCCCACAACTTTCTCCGTGCCTCCGGACTCTTACGCATGAGATCCTGGGTATACTCCACCATCCTTTTTAGATGCTTTTTACGTGCTTCGCGAGGGAGAATCGCTCGATATGGTGATGCCGTTGTAGATTGGATGGGTGATAACGATGGCTCAAGCGATACGGCAAATCCCTGAATATATTCATCCGGCCAAGTTTGCCCTTCGCTTGGACTGAAAAGCGTGATTGAATGGGCAGGGAGACCTTCGGTGAGTTTCTTCGCACGTTCAACTTCCATACGGATTTCATCGGCGGATGGTGTCCGAATCACTCCCGGTGCCGCCCCACCCAGCCCCTCTACTTCTGGTGGGCCCTTTACAAGAGGTTGATTCGAAGCCTCGATTAATAAGGTTCTGGGATACAGTAACGATGTAATTTCAGCATCCCCAAACTCCCTGAGGAGACTCCAGACATTCCGGTAGATGGGTTCACACCAGAGTTTTTCCCTAGCGCCAAAATACCCAGAAACTGCAATGGATTTAATCCGTGTGTCCACCGCCGCCGCATAAAAGGCAAGCAAACCCCCTTCACCATAACCGATCACACCTGTCGGTAGATGATTCTGATCCAACCAATCAACTATTGCCAATATCTCTTGGATTTCAAGGCCGATCACATGAGTTCCCATTTCATAGGCCGCACGGTAAATGAATTCCCGGTGAGGTAGATTGGTCATACGGATTTCCGGGTTTCCAGAAAATGTGCAGTTCCGGTCAATCAGAATGGGAACTAGGACATTGCATCCACTCGCGGCGAGATTGACGGCTGTCCTCCAGCATGGACTGGCTCCATGCTCCGGTTTTTCATCACAGTCTGGAAGCAATATCACATTGGCTCGTGGCTCTTTTTCCGGCTGCAACAACCAACCAGATCCATCCAGTCCTGGCAGCACACTCCACTCAACCCTCTGCACTTTATTATTTTCCTTCTCATAAACTTGGGTTGAATTTAACGGGGCAGTGACAGCCTCCATCTCGACCGGCAAACGTTCTGCTGTTACTCCAAGAATCCGCCGCAGCCTTTGCCGATTCGGTTCCACGGAGGATAAATAACTTTCAATGGATGTCACATCCCGGTTCCAATAATTTTCCCGTAGTTGGACAGAAGACAATGTTTCCCGGTCCAGATATCGATGGATCCCATCTACCATTTCATGAGCAAGATCGCCCTCCATGAGAAGGGGATCTGTTTCTTGAAGAGGTTCAAAGGAGAAAGCGGAAGCCGATATGAGAAGTATCAGTGAAAGGCCGGATGATGTTCGCAAGAGACAAGCCCTCCTCGGATGAGGAATATGTTGGTTTCCATCCACTAATTGCTAATCTGTCCATAATTATGGAGTAGAAAAAGGGTTGGAAACAAGAGGGGGTCGGCTTACTCGAGTAACTGCCCACCAGGGACCAGTTGTCTTTCCAAAAATAGCCGCCCAATACCAGGATGAGACATCAGTCCAGGAATAACCTTCATCACTATAGATCCTCTCTTGAACGGAAAATGTCTTATTGTCATTGGAAGCTTCAAAAGATCCCCAAACGGTGGCATCAATGTCCACTTTCAATGGAAGGGGATGGATATCATATCCGTTTCCACGGAAGCAATCAGCCGCTGGATGCAGCATCCGTGTGGGTTGAGTCACCCAGCGGATGACATATTCCGTTTTTCCATCCGTAAACCGTCCAATTTGCCCGGGAAAGGATTTCGCAAAGGACTTCTCTTGTGGTTCAAGAGGGAGCTCGCGCAAGGGTAGAGCGGATAAAGTGGTGGGCCAACCCGGAAATGGAGTCAAATCAATCCGGCTTGCTTCCATTCTGGGATAGAAGGGAACCAGTCCGGCCAACAAGCAGGTGATCAGGAAGAACTTTGTTTGACGCATAACTGCTCTCTCGAAAGGTATCTCGTCACCCCAACCATAATCAATCCCATCAATGTAAAGATGACCAGGCCGTTCATATCATGCATCCGGTCCATCTGAGGAAGTGGTAGAACTTCCAGAAGAAAAAGAGAGACGGCTCTCAAAGAATTCGCCAGGATGATGAGACCAATGGAAATGCCGCATAAAGCCGCTGCCTCTCTTGTTCGTAGACGGTAGAAACAAGCTAGTGCGAAAGCCAGAAAAAGTCCGGTCCAGAGCATCCTGATTCCACTACAGGGAGCATCCATCGATACCAATAACTCCCCGTAGCGGAGGCTGGTTCCCTCCATGGTGGATGGGAATCCCGCCAGACCTAAAAATGGGAGCGTGATATATCCACATAGCATTCGCAATGGATATCCCAGATAAAACTGAAGTGAGGAGACTATGGGTAAAGAAAGAAAAAGGAGCCCAGTAAGCGCGAGGTGGAAGCGGACTCCCAAGATGAGAGAGCTTAAAGTGAGAGATAATGCAGTCACCACCAAAACGGCCCGGATGAGAGGCGGACTTATAGGAAATGTAACAGCATATAGGAAAAGGAGGAAGGCTGAAGTGAGCAGGTTTATAGTCTGGGTTGATCTGGCCCGGATCGAAAACCGCCATTCCTTCCAAATCATTAGTAGCGCGGTGGCAAGCGCAAGAATCCCGACGGGTTCATCGGAGCCATCAGTCATCCGCGCCACATACCAGCGCCACACCGGCCAGCAGGCGGCCAATTGCGCCGCTATCAGCCAGACGGGATGCTTCAGCCTTGGCAGCATTTGTTTCTCCTCTGTTGAGCGGCTGCCAATACCAAGAGCAGCAATACAACCATGATCAACATCCATGTCTCAGGCTCCGGAATGGTCGGGATCCCTTGCGCATCGGGGACTTTCAAACCCGCCACCTGGTATTGGCGGTCATTCTCCAGGACCACCGCGCCCATGAGAGGAGTGACCAGCTTGTAAGCCGAAGCCATGGAGATTTCCTTCGTTGCGTTTTCCTGAGCCGCTTGCGCACGCAAGGTCTCAATCTGGTTTTTGGCCCATAGACGCACCAGGTGCATGGAGGTCTCCGGTCCCAATCCAGTCTCCTCGCCAGTTTCCGATGTGATCTTCTCACGGTGAAATTGCAGCATTTCTACCTCTCCACTCCACTGCTTGAAGAGCCGCTTGAGATCCTCGCAGGCTCCTTCCAGTGGTACCACCGTGTTCACCTGGGAGAGACCATCCAGCTTTTCCATCACCTTGTCCGGGCCAGGAACCACTTGCAAGGAAAGCAATTTTGGCCCATCGGGGCGGCGCTCCCATTTCTGTATGAGGATTTCAGGGTTGCCCAAAAGGACAGGCTGAGGTCCATGTATCCACAGGATCACCGAGCCGGATTTACCGGAGGCGATGTCCCAAGCCTGGTTGAGCGCCTCGGTATTGTCGCATCCCCCTCTCAAGGAAAGGGAGGGTAATGTACTTGTGATCAGTGAACTCGCCTGATCTCCCGCCACAGCATTAGGCTCGATCACCTCGTCACCCTCCCGCCCAGCATGAATCAGTGTCAGTCCGATACCAGTGGGAAACTTTGAAAAGGCTTCAACCAACGGTTGGACCCAAGGTTGCATCGAGACAGAACCATCCATGACTATCACGGCTTGGGAGGGAGGTGTGGCGATAGAGGGTTTTATGGTCTGCCGGACACGAGAGGCATCGTTGGCGGTCAAATCCGGCGCCCAGACACTCACCACCTCGGGATTCCGTACCGCGAATACAACCCCTGTCGCGGAAAAAAGATCTGCGTTCGAGAGATTCCCACGCACCGCAAAGAGTTCCGGTTTGGGATTTTCAGCGAGGAAGACCCTAGATCGGTTCTGGAAGGGTTGTTTGGATTCGATCCAAACTGAATGCCGTAGATCTTTTTCAATTTTGAAGTTCCGTTCGGAGAAGTAGGGGAGGCGTAATAATGCAGTTTCCTTGTCAGGCAACACCAACGGATAGGTGATCCCCAGACGGATCTTCATGGTCCCACCGTTTGGCGGAACCGGGAAACACTGGAAGGCCACACGGTCTTTGCCGCAGGTGGTCACCAATACGGGATCGCGGCGGCGTTGAACCACCTGTTGGTAAGCCTGGCGGGTCTTGGCCCTAGAGCCAAAGGCCGCTTCACGTTCCTCCCCATTCACCCACAAGGTAAGCCGTGAGACCACACCACCGGGAGGGAGAACGATCTGCCCGCGCGCCTCCTGTTGCCAGCTTACGTCATTCTTGAATTCAAGGGTCCATTCGAGATAGCCCAGAGCAGCATTTGGAGCGATTGAACCATCCAAGCGGGAATTGGACAGGGAGACACCCTTTGTCATGATTCCTGAAGAAGGATCATCTTGATCGGAATCAAGTTCGAAGTCCCTAAAAACAAGAGAGGGACCTGGACGGCTACTAAAACCGGGATGCGGAAAAGAAGTAAACGGTCTTCCAGTGATACGATAAACAATTTCACGAGCCTGTTGAGGAGTGGCGGGATGGACAGCTGTGAGAATTCCTCCAAGGGGATCCAATATGTTTTGCCTACTTGGTCTTTGGTAACAGTACCGGATCATTGTTTCATCATTCCCAAACCAATCCAGAAGTCTCATTCCCCACACTCGTTTTCCTGCTTGCTCGGACACGGCCAATTTCAAGCCCACCCGAGTGAGTGTCACGGGCAGCGAGAGCCCAATAAGAATCGCCATTCCCAGCAGAAGTCCACAAATGTAACCCGGCATCTTAAGACATGAGGCGTCCCACAGAGCCTTAGACACCTTATCACGCAACCAAATGGCCATACTCAACGCTAGCACTGGCGCAAGAGGGAGAAGACCCATTCCAAAGCCAATTATGAGCATGATACCTGACGGCATAATTGGTAGGAAAACTAATGTATAGAAAAGGGCGATGCCAATCGAGATCCCACTGGCCCAACCCAGCGCCTTGAGCTTAAAACCCCCTAATGTTTTCCCCGCTGTCATCCAGAGAACCAGGTTGGTCAATGGGACCAAAGCAATCAAAAAAATATGCCAAATAGAAGGTATCGGGTCCACATAAATATCCGTACACCAACGCTCGGATATCTCAATCCCAAGGGCGACAAAGGGTAGAACTACTCCAAAACCAATCATGAGAATACTTTGCCACCAACGAATGGGGCATTCCTGGAAAGGCCTGTTGGTTATCAGATCTTTTCTGGAGTCTGAATCATCAGTTTTTCCCGCTCTATCCATTCCCATCCTCTTCATCACCCCCCTTACATCCTCCTCGGTGATGATGGTGGAGTTCCCCTTCCCCAATTCCTCCTCGATATGGCGGCGGAGATCCTCCGCGACCTCGCTCGGATCAGCTTCCATCGACTCGACCGTACACTTCATTTGATTCACATATTCCTGAAAAGCTTTCTCAGCATCCTCGGTCCACTCAATCATGGCTCTTCCCCCTCTCTGCGGAGGGCACGGCACCCCTCCAGCAAGGTTTCCAGGTACGACATCATTTGCCCAGCATTTTTCTCCCCTTGCGGGGTCAATGAATAGTATTTACGGGCGGGACCTTCAGTGGATTCCACCAGACGGGTTTTGACAAGGCCTTGAAGACGTAAACGGGACAGGAGCGGATAGATGGTGCCCTCGGTGACACTCATGCCGGGGATTTCACAGAGCGACTTGACCAGGTCATACCCATACCTCTCACCCCCCTTGAGGGCGCTGAGGATGCAGAGGTCGAGGATGCCTTTCCGGACCTGGGTGATCCAGTTATCAAGTGCTCCCATTTCACCCTCCCGGTGAAACCGGACTACCTTCTATTACAAGGTATATGGCAAAACGAGAGAGATGTCAAGGAAAAGAGAACAGATCAAATAAACAGATTTACATTCCCCTCATCCGCGGTGCCGAGATAATTGGTGACTCCCGCGATCTCGACCCCATCGATAAGCTCCTCGGCCTTGATGCCCATCACATCCATTGACATCGAGCAAGCCACAAAACGTACCCCCGCCGCACGGGCACTGGCGATCAGATCTGGCAATGAGTCCACATGCTTGCTCTTCATCACATGCTTCATCATGGCGGTTCCCATGCCGCCCATGTTGAGCTTGGAGAGTTTGAGACGGTTGGGACCTTTGGGCATTATCATCCCGAATACCCGGTCGAGGAATCCCTTACTGACCTGAGGCGGGTTCTCCTTGCGCAGGACATTGAGTCCCCAGAAGGTGAAGAAGATGGTGACGGCATTGCCCATCGCGGCGGCCCCATTGGCGATCACAAAGGTGGCCAGCACACGATCCAGGTCATTCGAGAAACAGATCAGCGTCTTTCCATTCTGTCTGGCGGCCGGAACAGGAGCTGGTGATACACCTGGGTGGGGCTGCGCCTTGACAATGCGTGCCAGGTAGCCTTTCCCTTGTGTTTTTACCTCCAACAAGGTATTCCCAGTCCGGCTGCACCACATGGGAATATCCGCCGCGAAGCCGGGGTCGGTGGCGGTCACCTCAAGGACCTGGCCGGGTGTCATCCGGTCGATGGCCTGCTTCACTTGCACCATCGGGCCGGGGCACTGAAGACCACACACGTCGAGTTGAATGGGCTGTAAACTGGGTTTCAGAACCTCACCCTTAGGTTGTGGAGAAGTCGGGTCTGTCTCGGATTCTGCGGAATAACTGGGGGCATGGATCGGACCGCTGGGCAGAGTTTGGAACCAGCACCAGGTTCTATAACCACCATTCAAATTGCGAACCCGGAAACCTTGTTGAGCCAGGTAACGCGCGGCGATATACCCGCGCAATCCCACCGCGCAATAGGTCACGATCTCACGGTCTCTGGGAAGGTCATGGAAACGCTGGCGAAGTTCATCCAATGGAACCGACACCGAGCCCGGAAGAATTCCCACCTCGGATTCCTCGGATGTCCGGCAGTCGAGAATAAAAGCCTCCTCGGGAAGTTCATCCGATTCCACCACTTGGACATCACCCTTGAGGATGTTCGCCGCCACAAAACCCGCCATGTTGATCGGGTGCTTGGCTCCCCCCCATTGTGGCGAGTAGGCCAGTTCCAGGTGTTCCAAGTCGTGCACGGTCATCCCAGCGCGTTGGGCGGTGGCGAGTGTATTGATAATTCCATCGACCCCCTCGGCTCCAATCA
The DNA here is from genome assembly GCA_964581845.1 of uncultured bacterium. Classification (GTDB taxonomy): domain Bacteria; phylum Hinthialibacterota; class Hinthialibacteria; order OLB16; family OLB16; genus OLB16. The sequence continues at coordinate 6,476 of CAZORO010000036.1, read as the reverse complement.
CCTGGGCACCATAGATTTTCCCCTGAGGGCTGAAGAGCAGTTTGATACTGACTGGTTGAGCATCCGGGTAGTATCGTGGATGCGAGGTGGGGTGCACATACACCCGGTGATAAGGTAATCCCAGCGCTTTAAGGCGCTTTTCGCTGACACCTGTCGATGCGGCGGCTTGGTTGAAAACCTTGACAATGGCGGTGGCCTGGGTCTGACGGTAAGTGGATTCGCGTCCAGCCAACACATCCGCCACGATTCGTCCTTGACGGTTTGCGGGTCCCGCGAGGGCGGCGTTGATCTGTTGCCCAGTCACCAGGTCGATGGTCTCCACCACATCCCCCACGGCATAAATGGCGGGATCATTGGTGCGCATCTGTTCATCCACGATGATATGGCCGCGAGGGCCTAGGTTTAGTCCCGCCTCCGCCGCCAATGAGGAATTCGGTTTCACTCCCGCGCACAGACAGACCAGATCCGCTTTTATCATCCCACCACTCGCCAACCTTACCCCCTGGTCTTCAATGGCGGTCACCGTTTCCTTGAGGTGGACCTCGACTCCATTGATACGTAATTCCTGCAGGATGGGTTGTGTCATTTCCCAATCCATGGGCGGCATCACTTGATCAAGGAGTTCGACCAAATGAACCTGAAGACCACGGTGGCGCAGGTTTTCAACGAGTTCCAATCCGATGAAACCTCCGCCCACCACACAGGCGCTTTTCGCGGTGGAGGCTGCGCGATGGATTCCCTCCATATCCTCGAGATTATTCAACATATAGACGTTGGGGCGTTCGACCCCGGAGATATTGGGACGAAACGGACTGGCCCCAGTGGCGAGAACAAGAAAATCGTAGGGTTGAAAACGGCTGTTCCCTGAATCGAGATCTAACACCTCGACTCGCCGGTGAGTCCGGTCAATGCGGGTCACACGATGACGGACATGGATATCAAGGCCATACCGGTCTTTGAGCCCTTGGGTTGTCTGTACCAGCAGATTCTTGCGGTCCGTGATAACACCACCGACGTAATAGGGCATCCCACAGTTGGCGAAGGAGACATCGGTCCCCTGCTCGAAGACTGTCACCTCGATGGAATCATCGAGTCTTTTCAAACGGGCCGCGCAGCTCATCCCGCCCGCGACACCGCCCACGATTATCACACGTTTTGCCATGTATCCATTCTCCTGTATCTTTCTTTCCAGCCTATTGTTATCAGGCCTAAGCTGACAGATCACCCAAGTTTTTGACCAGCTCCTCCAGGAGGTGTTGACGTTCCCCCTTTTTGTTAAGGGCTTCCTCTAAACAACCCTGGATATGCTGTTCCAGCATGACCTTCTGAAGGGAACGGAGCGCGCCTGAGGCCGCGCTAACTTGCTTGAGGATGTCAAAGCACTCCCGTCCCTCCTCAATCATCTTCTTGACACCACGCACCTGTCCCTCGATCCGGTTGAGACGGTCAAGAACTTTTTGCATGACTTCTGGATTACAATTTGCCATTGACGATTTTTACTACCCATACCGGGTATGAGTATATAAAGACATTTTCCCATAAGTCAAGAGGACCTTAAGGAACCAACACTGGACAGGAGACACGGTCCCCGGTAGGCTCTTGATGAGGAAAAAAACTCAATAATCTTTATGCGAAGGAGTAAGAAACATGAGAGAAATTGGAAAGATAGCGTTGGTGTTTCTCTCCCTCCAGTTGGCCTTTTGCATGGTGGTTCAAGACGCCCTTGCGGGTGACTGGGGGGTTTTTGTCACACCTGGCTCCTGGGGGATTAGCTACAATTCTGGCCATCGTCATTATCGCCCCTATGTTCCAGCCCCAGGCTATATCGTTGCACCTCCACCTCCTCCCGTAGTGTATCAACCAGCTCCGCCACCCGGTTACTACCCATATTACGACCCCAATCCGGTGGTACGCCGGGATGTGAGCGGAGGGGGTTACTATGCTCCCGATGGAACCTGGCATTCCGAGAATCGTGTGGAAGACCGCCGGGCTTCCTACTATTCACCCGGGCGCAACGAGGCCATTACCCCACCGCGGACTACGGTTACTCAGCAGTATGGCCCGGGAGGTTCCTTGATCAGCTCCGAAAAAACCTCCTGGATCGGAGCCGATGGCCGTCCACACAGCACGACCATCGACCGGGTCTCTACACAGGACATCTGGGGCAACACGCACACCGACACTCATGTGACACTCAAGAAGAAGCCAACTGGGGCCAGCAGTCCGGGGACGTCTAGCGGACAAGGTTCACAAGGCGGGACCCCCCAAGCCAGCCCCCAAGCCTCACCCGGGCAGGGGAAGTGAATGAGTAAATAGAGGCATTAGTCCTCTTTATCCTACTTGAACCTCAAGGAGACCATGTCATGAAGAGACTGTGGCTGTGTGTCGTGCCGTTATTCCTTTTAGCTCCCTGCACGGTGGTATTCGGGGAAAGCCAGGAGGACAAAGAAGCAATCCAGAAGACTTTCGAGTCTTACATGGAAGCTTTCAACAAGGGGGATGCCAAGGCTCTGGCCGCGCATTGGGCGGAGAATGGAGACTATATCAACGCCGAAGGACGTCAGATCAAAGGACGCGAGGCCATCCAGAAGGAATACGAGGCCTTTTTCGCCAATGCTCAACAACCCTCGCTGGAGATCACCATCTCCTCCATCTATTTCGCAAACGATAACCTTGTAATCGAGGATGGATTCCGCGAGGTTTCGGCAGCGCCGAACCGTCCCTCCATGCGGATCCGCTATACCTTGATTCATGTCAAACAAGATGGAAAGTGGCTGGTTCAGAGTGTCCGCGACGCGGTTGCTTTCGAGCCCTCGAACTACGAACACCTCAAGGGGATGGAATGGACCATTGGAACATGGATCGATGAGGATGAAAGCGGGGCAATCATTCAGAGCTCCTGCATGTGGTCCGAGAACCGGAACTTCATCATCCGCAACTTCTCTACAACACTGGGGGGAGAGGTCCTTAGCAGTGGAACCCAATGGCTGGGCTGGGATCCAGTCAAGAAGGAAATCCACTCGTGGCTCTTTGATTCAAAGGGATCCATCGGTGAGGGAACGTGGGTTCAGGATGGCAACAAGTGGACCATCCAGGCGGAAACCAAGCTGATGAACGGTAAGGTGATCAAAGCAACCCACATTATCACTCAGGTTGACGAAGATACCATCCAATGGGAGTCGAAGAACATGACCTTGGATGGAGAACCATTGCCTGATGTCAAGGAAGTCACTGTCAAGCGGCAGAAATAGTTCACACGGTATTTGGGGAGGTCTACTTCAATGGAGACCTCCCCAGACCGATTCCCTTCCCAATTGTCTCAAAGACCAAAGAGATGAGTTAATTTCGTTCTCATGCGCATCATGGTGGTGAGTTGGCTTCCGCTTGATCCCGTCGATTCGGGATACAAGAGCCGGATCGTGGGACTTTACACCCCCATGTCACAGCTATGCGATCTGCTGCTGGTCAGCCCTGCACCTGGTCCCTACAGGCTTCAATGGAAACCAGCGGGGGATGAGATGCCGGAGAAGATGGCGAATGCGGGAACCGTTGAGGGAGGGAGAACCGGAAGTGGCGTTCTGGTAGACTTATCCCCAGCTGACAACAAACAGGAGGACGAAAGGCCACATACCGCTCCGCTAAGGTCCGACATGAGTTACGCCTGGTTGACTTTTGGACGTAGGTTCCGTGAGGGGGTCAAGAAACGGGCTTGGGAGTTCCAACCCGACTTTCTCATCGCGGAAGGAATATGGGCGGGACCAGCGGTGAGGAAAGCAGCGGTCTCGCTTAAAATCCCCTGGGGAGCCGTGGCCACTCCCATCGAGGTTCTGGCCCCTCGGCGAATCTATCCGCCCCCCATCCCTCAGTTATTGTGGTCCTATGAGAGAAGAGTCTACCGTCATGCGGACCGGCTCTTTGTCTCCTCGGTTGAACGGGCGGTCCATCTCCAAAAAGGGCTGCTTCCGCATCCTCCCCGGATCAGCGTTGTTCCGGATGGGGGGCATGTGGCGCGGTTGGTATCCGAGGAGGAGGTTCAGAACCAAAGGATTGATTGGCATATCTATCCAGAAGAGCGGATTGGGCTCTTTGTGGGAAGGCTGGATTACCTCCCTAACCGCCATGGCCTGGAGTGGTTTTCGAGGAGGGTATTACCTCTTATCGGGGAGATGCCCTTCAGGATACGTTGGTTGGCGGTGGGAGTTCCCCAACCCTTAAGCCCCATCCCACCTTTCGAGTTCGTGGGCTATGCCGAGGATCTTGATCTCGCCCTGGCGGCCGCTGATGTGTGCATTGCTCCCAACCAGCAGGGGAGCGGGACCTCCAGCAAGGTGCTCGATTACCTCGGCGCGGGATGCCCGGTGATCGCCACTCCACAGGCTGTCAGCGGTCTCCCCCTCGTGGGTGACCAGGATGCGCTCATCACCCAAGATCCCGAAGAGTTCGCCCGTTTCGTGAGAATGGTGCTACTTGAACCGGGGTTGGCCGAGGACCTGGGCAGTCATGGCCGCTCTCTCATCACGCAGGAGCTCAACTGGGAGCAGATCGCGGAAAAAATGTTCCGTGAAATCAGCCGCAGCTGGGGACTGGCGGGGATACCAGTGGATACGGGACCAGAAGAATAACCCTCCCCCATTGACGGGTAAAAAACACCATATTATCCCAGAGATCATCTGGAAATGTTTTTTTTGACCGCAACTAAACACATCCATCACTTCATCCGCCAATCCCTTGCTGCTATAGCGGTAAACATACGTAACACAGCATACCAACTGTAGACCACAAAAAAAACATTCCATTGTGGTGCGGGAAACATCCGGCTGGCAATCAGAGTCCCTGCTAACAAGATCCCATAATATTTTACACGGAACCAATCCACATTGCCGACCCATCGTTGCCATCGGTCCAGATGATATTTATCACGTGAGGCATGTTCCATGGTCCGGAGCAATGGAAACATCGTAATTCCCAAAACGAACACGGATATTCTTTCAATCCCAAAAAAATAAATCAACGGAGACAAATACTTCAAACCGCATAAGGTGAAATAGGTGAGGATATTGATACGTGAGCGGAAATAATTATGCGCCTTGAAGGCTCCCCACAACAACAGAAGACTCAGCAGGAACCAATATGGATGAATGGTTAGGCCGGATCGGCGGCTGAAAAACCATGCCAAACCGGTAAACGAGATTGCTATCAACCATTTTGTGAGCATCCACCACCGGAAATGGTTTTCCCAGGAGGACATTTCCTCTGGAGTCAAACGGAGCGACGGGTTTTCCTCACGCTTCACTGTAAAGACATCGTTCTCCACATATCCAATATCATGGACTGACTGCAACGCAAGGAATACCAAAACAAAAACCACCGCCAATCCAATTAAAAACGCTCCCTCAAGACCGATCACCGCCAAACCGAGCGGGACTGGGTTCAAAAGGAGCCAGGAGATTCGTTCCAATGTGCTTGGAAGACGGGTGCGGGCATAGTAGAAGGCGGGAAGGAGGCTGAGGAGGATCATTTAGATTTCGAGTAGTTCCACATATTCTGGCAGCATCCGCTGTGCCCAATCGCGATTTTTCGGACGGCAGACAAAGACTCCATGGGTAGCCAGGTTAAACAATTCCCGGTCTTCTAAATTATCGGTGATTACCTCAACCACCTCGGCTCCCGTGCAGAGCTCCATGGCCACTTTCATCTTGTTGGCATGGGTATCATGGAGGATCCGTCCCGTAATCCGGTCTTCCTTCACTTCCGTTTCTGCCCCATACCATTCCTTGATGTTCAAGGATTGAGCCACCGCCGCCACAATGAAGTCCAGCGATCCCGAGAGCAGGACAATCCGGTAACCCTGCCGCTCCAGATCCTCGAGGCGCGAGAGAATGGGGGTGTGGGGACGGAATGTCAGCACCTCCTTCACAAACCGCCGCGCGGCTGTTTCCAAGGTGGATGTCTTTTGTCCGCTTAACAAACGAATCGCCGAGAGCCGTAAGGAATTGTCGATCCAATGAAAAGGCAACAACTTCCGCAACGCTCGCAATGGCAAAGAACGGATGAGACGGACCCAGAGCAAGCGCATAGCCGATCTACCACGAAAGAAGAACTCCAGGAAGTCAAAGGTGGTGTTCGAGTGGTAAAGGGTGCCACAGACATCAATCAAGGCGAGTTTCATCAGTCAGGTGTCTCCGGCGATATCGCCTTTTCTGGCATGAACCGGTTCATAGGCTCGTAGAAGCATCTCATCATGAGTCCGCTCTGCTTTTCCTGCTGTAAGGATGGCACACCCATGGAGTGTACCTCAAGGCGAGGGTACTTGCACTCACGTGTAAATTGGAATCAGATCAGAGTAGACAAGGATCCCCCGGATAGATCTTTGGAAGCAAAAACAATGAGTCAGACCAGCAAGATTCAGCGTGCTTTTTCAGGCACCCGGCTCAGGATCCAATCCGGCAAGGGTGGGACCGCATTGGGCGGGAGCT
>CAZORO010000035.1:12166-20560 GCA_964581845.1 uncultured bacterium | reverse complement strand
CACCTCCCCGAAGGAGTCCTGCTACAGATCCAGTTGGAAAATTCTGCATCCTCCAAGAGTGCCTTGTTCATCTCGGTAATGATATAACCTGGCCCAATCCCATTGCACTGGATGTTATAACGGCCCCATTCCGCGGCCATTGCTTTGGTCAACATCTTTACCCCACCTTTGGAGGCGGCATAGGCGGACACACTGGGGCGCGCAAGCTCGCTAAGAACTGAACAAACATTAATAATCTTTCCGGAGCCACGCTGAATCATGCTTTCAGCGACATGCTGGGTGACATAAAATACCGAGGACAGGTTTGTTCGCAATAGCAGATCCCAATCCTCGAATGGAAACTCCACGGCTGGATGCCTGATCTGGATACCTACGTTGTTGACCAGAATATCAATCTGTCCAATAGTTTTAACAATTTCCTTAATACCCAGACGTATTTCTTCTGGAACAGTCACGTCGAATGGAACCGCGGCTGTATTGAGTCCTTTATCCTTGAATTCCAAGGCAGTCTGTACAACCCGCTCCCTATCAATATCATTTAGTATGACCGAGGCCCCCGCCTCGCCAAGCGCCTCCGCATAACTCCTGCCCAGACCTCGCGAGGAACCTGTAATGAGAGCTATTTTCCCGGTCAGGTCAAAAAGGGAGTGCATAATAGTCCTCCATAATGAATTATCATTTGGTTAATCGATGTTTCCGTTGACAATTCACAAGCATCTTTCCTTCAGTTGAATTATTTTTCGGAATTGTAAAGTGAATCGATTTCAAGGTCCGTAAGAGCATGTGTGAATATCTTTAGATCTGAAATCTTTCCATGGAAGAATTCATTAGTACCAAGACCGATTTTCAACGGTTGATTATTATTCAGATCATAATCCTGAGGATTGAATGTTGTAGACTGAGCAACCGGCTTTCCATCCACATAGAGGTTAAGATGTGGTCCTCTTCTTACAGCAACAATGTGCTTCCAATTGGTTCCTAGGGCTTGATCCATTGTAACGACTTTCCCAGATTCGAGTGAATGGACATGGCCGGATGGTAGGACTCCGCAAAACAATTGACCCTCGAAAACAGCCATCGACCAAGCACGGCGGTAAACTACATTCGGTGTCAAATCCAGCCGTGAACTCAAAATCCAATTATTTTTACCACAATAGCGATAGACTTGCGCTAAGGGGAGAGTTCCCGCATACAGGGTTCCATTGTAAAGGGACATGCCCATGACTTCCTGCTCTTCACCGAGACGGCCACAATCAATCCATTCACCATCCGTTTCATAACGGTAGACCTTTCCCTCGGGCCATGTACCCACATGCATCCTGCCCTCTAGAAAGGCAAACGAATATGTTTGTGTAGTCTTTCCCGGAACTCCACATTTGGTCCATTTCTGATCACCCTCGTACCGGAACACTCCACCGAGTTCACCCCCATCATAACCAGTAGCGTATAAACTTCCATTGTATGGAGTTAGTGCACACACCCTGCCACCCGGGTGACTGCAATAGGTCCATTTTCGATTTCCATCATAACGGTAAAGTCCAAGATCCTTCATATCTCCTGTTGGATTGGGTGCGCGCAGCAATGTGGCATAGAGACTTCCTTCAAATTCGACCATCCCAAAAATATAGGGAGCATTCCCAAGACGTCCACAGTTTATCCACTCTGTACCTCCATTGTAGCGGTAAACAGTTCCTCCTGGATGTCTGTTTGGAGATCTTCCAAGCTTAGATCCGGATGCATCGTAGTCCGAAACCGCGGCGTAAAGGTGATCCTTAAAAACACAGAGTGATGTCACTGAATTGCAAACGTCAGGACTTCCACAAAATGACCAATTCCCATCTCCCTCATATCGATAGACACTCCCAGCCTCATTTTCTCCCTCTTCGTATGTTCCTGCATACAGGTCTCCTTTCCATACACACAACGAGTAAACAAGGTGGTTGTTACCAGGACGTCCCCGGTCGAACCAGATATTGTCGGGTTTCCCTGAATTGATCCCAAAAAATAGATTCCGTGTATTCGATTGAGTTGTTGTAACGCCAGGAGAATGTTGAATACCAAGCTGAAAACCGGTCCTACTAATGGGATCATATTTGCTGATGAGATCACCGGGAAGGTCGTTCCCTTCAGTGTTGATCTCAAACCATCCCGCCATGCTGAAGTCTCCCGTCCCAAATTGCAGGATAGGATTGTCAGCAATCTCCAGCCATGCTGTTTGTCCATCAAATACAGCGGATGAGCTGGCTTTACCATGATGAGTTGCCTCAGCGATTTGAACGTTATGGGAAATCACATGTAGGTTGTTTCCAGATGAATCCTGATAGTTTCCTTCGAAATCCCAGTGAGCTAATAAATCTACTTCAACTTTGAATGATTGGGATGGGATATGATATGGGACAAATAAGATAAACCATAAAACCACCCACCTTAAAATACGAAAGATTCTTATTGGCTCTTCATAAGTCTGAATTTTATAGGACATGTCCATCCTCTCTCAGTTTTCTATTTCTGTAGTAATTTACACTTGATGTTAATCAATCTTCGAGGCTGATACAGAAACAATACATTGTTCTGGATCGTATAGGAATTCTTGTACATATCCGTTTAATTTAACAGCAATTGGTTTGATATTTGTCTTAACCATGTATTTAATATTGTCCTTGGGTTCGGCTTCTATCTCCAAAACAGAATCCCTCCATTGAAGTGCGAAAGTCGCAGTTTGATCTACTGTCACCTGAAAAATGCTTTCAACGGAATTCCGTTTATGAGCAAACAATTTTGCATTCCGTGCCCAGAGTCGTGAAATACTACCGTGGGGATCTATTGAGACGAGAAACCTGTCAGAATCAGTTTCATATTGACCTAATGTATTTATCCCGAGGCCCTCTTCTTTGAAGAGGATATCATCATAACCGCTTTGCCTATTTACTTGAACTCCAAACCAACCAGGATACTCAATCGGATTTACTATCCATTTATCACGATTGTCGCGATTCATCGACATCGATGGAATTAAAATGGATAAAAACCTTGTTTCAGTAGTAGATTCCACAGTCGAGAGAACCAGAACACCTTTCTCGGTGTCTGGATGATTCTTAATGATCGATTTAAACCTCCGTGGTTGGACAATCTCCATACGCAATGATGCATTTGGACGAATAATAAAACAAGTGGAATTGTTGAGATGTATGGAATCTTTACTGGAACTGTGAAATAACCACTGTATCAATTCAGGTTTGCACAAATCTATTTTATCGAAGAGAATGAGATAATCTGGTTTGGGAAATACTATAGACCGTCTAAATTCGTTGACTCTTCTCTTGTAAACCGGAGATAGTTCAGATTCGAGTGCATCGATTATGTTGCCGGTACTACAAGATAAAATTCTTGGATATCGGTTAAGAGCCTTGACCTGGTTTCGAAGGTCACCGGTATTTTGAGACTCAGGATATTTTCCGATAAGGACTGTGTTGTGGGCAACCGCTTGTTTGTAGAAGGAAAGGTAATAACCGTTAAAATAATAGTCGGCGTATCCACCCTCGTCAAGCAATGTTTCACCACCATAACGGAGGAGGATATTTCCCTGGTCAAGGTGATAGTGATTTGAATGGGGACCTGCTTTATAAAGAAGATGTAAGTCATCATGATCCCACCCCTGCCTGAAACATGCAAACCCTTTTGCCCAGAACCACTTTGATGGTGGCAGTTGGGTGATTGGAATGGGATCAAGGTTGACAGGAGCCCACAGGTAATCGTAGAAATCTGCCTCGAGTTTGTTTGATATTTCAGTTCCTTTCGTCCACAAGTAACGGTCCCAGGCAAAAACATCTCGAAGCCTGTTTGAAGCCCACAAGAGAGGTTTTGTTCCATTTTGATCCCAAAAGTCCAATGCATCTCCCATATCAAGACAACCTTGACCAGAGGTTGTCGAAGTATAGGTTGAATACAGCCATGCTTTTCCAATTCCTTTTGTCTCAGTCCAATCAATCCCAAAATTCTTCAGGAGGCAGGCCATAGCTTTGACAGTCATTTCACCATCCATGTGAAAATAGGCAAAGGGTTCTGCATAACTCCCATCTGGAAGATAACCGGCATCAATGTGCGCTTCAAGTTTACTCAAGATACCGGAGAGATAGGGTTCAAGATAAGGATTCGCGGGATCTTCTCCAAGGAGAACGATGGCAGCTAGAAGTGCTCCAGTACAGCTAACTCCAAGATGATTGGAGGTATTTGAGGGAATGTGGTTATCCAAAACCTCCCCCAGATAAGCTGGAATGATAGCCTTTTGTAAGAGTGCTTCCCTCACCAAAATACGTTCTACGGGGCTCAGCAGCGGGTACAGTAGATCGAATGCCATCGCCACCCGGTAAGCTGTATAACCGACGGGATAATACATTTGAATTCCATGTGATTTCATCCAGGGATGATTCCATGTATTAAAGCGGCAGACATGTAAAAGGAATTCCTTCCCTCTCTCTCCCATGGCTTCGTCGCCGGTAAAAGAATAGAGGAAAGCCAGATCTTTCGCTGGAACTGATGCATTTAATCCGTTAATCCATTGGTCAAATTGATCCCAACTTGGAGAAAAGCTTCCTCCACCGAGATACTCGGGATTGATATTATTATATTCTGGGTGTTTATTTATAGTCTCTTCCTCAATCCGTTTACGTGTTGATTGGACGGCTTCAGTAAAGAGTTGATCAAGTAAAGGATATTCCAGGCGTAAATCAGAGCGCCTCATCAAATCCTCGTTTGAAAATAATAATCTTGGGTGCAACTCTTTTGAAAAGGAAATCGAGGGAACCAAGAAATCAAAGGTACTTTCTATAATTGAGTTATGCTGAGTAATTCCTTTTATAAATATATGCCAACGTCCAGGTGGATCTGTTTCAACAAGCCTGTAGATACTCTGACGCGACCAGATTCCATCATTACAAACTTCATCTCCACAGGTACCATCATCCATGCATTCAACATCCTTGACCGTTTTAATTCCATTCGCATCCATCACAGTGCAGAAGACACTTTTCGGTAAATTGTTATCTTTCATTGCTTCGCTTTTTACGCTGATAGAAATATCTTCGCCTGGCCTATAATGACGATGCAATACAGTGCGTTGAAAGTGTTCAAGCCATGTTCCTTCCGGGGATACCGGCAAAAACTGGTGCCTTCTTTTTCCATTTAGAGTGAAGGAATCAATAGTCAATGAATAGCTTCTGCGGGGGGAAACAACCCCAAACTCAGCCACAATGGTGATTGCTTCAAGGCCCGTATCTGGACCCAGTCTAGAACCATCCAGAAGAAAATCACTCAATGAGATATCGATATCAATCCATTGATTGACGGAGGGTTCACTCAGGGATGCAATAAAACGTCTTCCATCCATGGTACACAAAGAGAATTCAACATGTGTTGGGCGGCGATCGGATTCGACAAAGATGGAAACTTTAAGACGGGATTCAACTGCTGTTGTGATATGAATCCGTTTAATAATTCCTACTTGGTTGAAATCTGTTGGGAAATCTGTATCGCTGGGTATGAATGTTTGCGACAGTGAGTAGCAGCCATTCCGTACAGGTTCCACAACGCATGATAATGTGGGATTAAAACCCATGTCCTGGAAGAAAGGGTATGTTTCCCATGCGCTTTTCTCACCTGTCTCGAAGCCGTCTTGGATTTCGTATGGAATCATTTCCCAATCCTGAGGATGAACAGCTAAAGAATTCAAGTAGATTCCTGCCAGTATGGAAATGACAAAAACCAGGATTCGCATGGCTATTGTTACTAACCGGGGTCAGTTAATTCCCTCGGATATGAGTGTGGAGATCACATTTAATAGGATTGACTCAATACCATTTGCCAGTGGCGCAGGTTTCCGGTATTCCCAAAAGCTCTCGGCTTCGTAACCACCTTCTTTCAACATGGCCGATGTGGGGAGATACATTTGACAGCCATTTGAGTATCCAAGCGGCATTGTAATTCCTGAGGTAAAACTATTCCGGATTTGGTGTCCCAGAGTATCAACCATTTCTGCCTCTATGGCGATAATACGAAAACCATTCCCCAATGAAATACCTTGAGCTGTCACAGGAACAAAACGTGGCAGTATATAGCCGGATCTGAGGCAACTGAGCATATCATTTGCCCATACCACTTTTACCTCTGACATACTTTCGGCATGGGCATCTGGCTTTTCGATTACCTGGAGATAACCTTCCTCATCCATTGGAGTCTCAAGTGGAAAAGCCAATTCTACTGAACGGCTGAGTAGGGATGGTTCAATGGGGTGCAGTTTCTCTTTCATTGCGGAAATAATAATTTCAGCGATCTTTTTGCCGGCAATCTCGACTTCTTCCCATGTACCAGATGGAAATTCATTCCTCTCCGCTACAATAGAACACTTCGAACATCCAGCTGCTCCCTGGAGGAAAAGAGCGCCTTTCTGTCCTAAATGCTTGTCCATGAGACGAACCGCGACGCCCGGGTAGTCCGACGATATGTAGAACGAACGGCTAACTCCTTTTATGTTTGAAGGGTGTGCGGATACGGAAAATAGCAGGTGGACAGGATTGCCCTGCATGTTCTTGAAAACCACGAATGGGATATACTGGTAGATAGAGCCTTTAGGATTGGGAGCAAAGTCAATTTGGCCAGTGGCGGGATTTGGAAGTCTCCGGTTCACGGGCAAGTCAGAGGTAGTCTCTCCAGTCCAAAGTGTAACCGGTTGAAGATTTCCGGAGGCATCAACGGCCGCCTTGACCAAGGATTCTTCCAGGAATTTGATATACTGAGGTGCCGGTGGCAAATAGTACCAATCGCTGCACATGGGTCCAGTATGGTTGTGGGATGTGTTGAGCAGAATTTCTCTTGCATAAAGATTGAGTTTTCTGCCAATAGCTCCTTTTATCTGATCTGCCTCCATCCGGCTGAGAAAACAGAGATCCATACCCATGATGAGAATGTTTGATGTGCCTTGTTTGAGATAAATTGCTCTGGCTTCCAGTGGATCATGAATCCCTCGTACACCACCCTTCTCCGTAAAATGAATCCCAAATCCAGTCATTGGAGTCCCGATTGGCGGGGTAATATCAACACAAGAAAATCCCGCCATCAATCCAGTGTCTGGTTCCGCCAGAACAGAATTTGTTAATATAAGAGAGACATACAGAAAGTTGATTATATAAAGTAACCATGGAATGACACGCATTTTCATCTCCTTGAAAAAGAATCCTTTCTTGGAGTATATTTATTGCAGAGTGGAAACAGCAATAAATTATATGATAATAATATATTATTTATTATTATCATTGAGGATCATTAACTAAAATAACGACAAGTATTAAAACCACATCGCCCGGTTATACTCATAAAGGTAAAACCGGGCGATGGACTGTTCATTTCCGATTGCAATGGGAAGCAATCAGATCCGGAAATTTAGAATGGACTACTTGTAAAGACTCCAGTCAATTACTGCTGATGGGACTCCCCCAACCGCATCGCCTTCCAAGCCAACTGCCACCAAAGAATTCGAGGGATCGTTGGAACCGATTTCAACAGTTGCCGTCAATCCATAAGTTGGTTGGGTCTCTTGTGGATCAAATTCAACCTTTATGGAGACTGGACAGGACTTGTTCACGATGATTGGCGGCTGACACAGAATATTCCAATCCGCGGCATTGGTGCCCTTCAGAGATAATGTGGAAATAATCACATTACCCGCATTCTGTGAGAATACCTGAATCGGCTGGCTCTTGGGTTGAGCGGCTGGAGTGTTGTCAGGTGCCAGGACATCCACCTCATAACCGGTACCCTCCGTGTAGTCAAGTGAGACAGTAGGGATGTTGATAGAAGGTCCAAAGTTCGTGTTTGTTCCGAGTGGCCCCCCGGAGGAATCGGATACCAGAACCGTGGGTTCCAAGTAAGTGAAATTACCACTAGAAAAGGAGGTATACGATGGATCAATTTGAATGTCGTGAGGGCCAGCAGAGAAGGAATCATAATAATTACTGACGACGTTATTATAATCCCAGACGATGGTATCATCACCACCGGCTGGCCCACCAAGGAGCTGACCTCGACCGGAAATTGTCGGTCCATGAACAAAATTACACTCAGTAACCGTATAGATATCAGCCGAAAAACTGCTAAGCAGTCTGAATGGGAAGTCCGCCACGAAGTCACAATGATCAAAATTCGCCACGACAGGACCGGCGCCAGCTTGATCATCGAAGTGATAGAAACCGAAACCATCGATGTCAGCGGTGCGAAGCACGGAATTTTTCATGTTGATTGTGTTGGGACCACGCACGAAGAAACATGAGAAGGCGCCTCCACCACCAGTCTCGTTAATATATGAGCTATCAATGTTAATTGTAAATCCACCAGCCGCAAAGT
>CAZORO010000035.1:3397-12156 GCA_964581845.1 uncultured bacterium | reverse complement strand
CACTACTGAAGATGTTAATCACCCCCGTGGCTGATCCTTGAACAAAAATCGCATCACGAGCCATCCTTCTGAGGTTACAGTTGACCAGGGTGAACGTGCTATTAAGAGTGTCGAGGCGAATCGGGAACTGCACAATTGCCATCCCAAGGCCTGGGTCGTGGCCGTCAGCATGGACATTATTCATCGTAACATCGGCTGTGGATGCCGCCGGGCGGAACATGTATCCATTGCGCATGTTGTCAAGGCTCAAGTTTTCGAAGACCACCATCCCCCATGTATGCAAGGCATCCAAGACACGTGACAAGGATCCCGGGCCACCCAGGTTTGAGTCCAATATAATACGTCCTCCAGAGTTCGATCCGAATTGGCAGGGTTCGGTAATACGTATGAGGAAACTCTCCGTTCCACTATAGCGGATTGTTGGACTCTTGCATGGCGCGGCTTCAATGGTGAGACCCGGAGTTCCAATCGAGAGACATTCCTCATAAATCCCATTATCCTCTATTCGTACCACACCGTAGGGAACCGAAGCATTGATGGCGGCCTGGATCGTCGCATAATCAGTTGGGACACGGAAGACAAAATCTGTCGCGCATGCACTTGATGGGAAGGCTGAGTTCGTGCCTATTGGACCACCGGAACTGTCAGACACGAGTACCGTCGCATCAGAGTAAGTAAAATCCCAACCAGAAACATTCGCATAGCCTGGATCGATTTGGATATCATTCGTACCCACCGGGAATGCATCATAGCTGTTGCTCTGAACATTATTGTAGTTCCAGACAAAGGTGTCATCACCTCCGCCGGCCCCTCCAAGAAGTTGGCCACGGCCCGCGGAGGGACCATGGACAAAGTTGCAGTTGGTCACATTATAGTTGTTGGCCGCTGTGCTGGAGAGAAGACGAAAGGGGAAGTCAGCAACAAAATCACAATGGTCGGCTGTAAAGTTAACTGGACCGGTTCCGGCTTGGTCATCAAAGTGGTAGAAACCAAAACCATCAATGTCATTCGTGCGAATCACGGAATATGACATGTTAATGGTCATGGGACCACGTGTGTAAAAGGCACTGAAACCACCACCGCCACCGGTTTCGTTGATAAGCGAATCGGTGATATTCAGCGTGAATCCGCCAGCTGCGAAATCAAAAAACACAACATCGAAACCAGCTGAAAGAACTGAGTTAGTGATGTTGATCACGCCTGTCGCGGGTGTTCCTGAGAAAATACATTCACGTACACAGTTGGTGAGCGTGACACAGTTGAGCGTCAACACACTGTTCAAAAAGTCCACACGAATAGCGAATTGGAGAAGTCCTCCTCCATCGATGGCAACATTGTTCAGGGTAATATCTGCTGTGCCTCCATCTGGATAGACCACCTGGTTATTACGCACATTGGTCACATCAATATTTTCAATTCTGACCTCACCAGAGCTGTGGACAGGCCGAAAAACATGAGTCTGAGTCCCTGGACCGTTTCTATTTCCATCAATGATGATACGCCCGCCGGTGTTTGAACCGATCTTGCAAGGCTGATCGGCATAAATGATGTAGCTATTCCCACCCGCGTAGCGGATTGTCGGAGATTCTCCAGATGCAGCAACTATACGGATGTTCGCTTTTTGGATGACAAGTTCCTCATTATAAACAGCACTATCCTCAATGAGGACTGTCCCTCCTGGTAATACTGAATTGATGGCGGATTGGATTGTTGTATGGTCCGTGGGAACCCGTTCCAAGATGTACGCAGTGGCCTGAATAGGAACAATTGTGAGAAACGCAATTACAACCACAACACCCCTACGGTGAAACACACTTCCCGTTTTCATCGCACACCTCCTTCTCAACCATATGGCAAGATCATCTTACGCCAACCTTGATTTAATACTTCCTAACAGCGCCCGGCCCAAAGACATAAATATCGCCGATACTTGTAGTTCCGTTTGTTGGTGAGTAACGGACACCATTGTAGTATGGAGTGTAATTTCTCAATCCAAGTTGTTCGTTCCTGATAACGATTTGTTCGGGACGGTAACCACCAGTCTGTGCCTGATTGTCAGGGCCCGAGCTCCAGCCCATCCAACTGTCGAAGGGAACGGGGACCATTCCAAAGGGGCCTGGGCCATCATTTGCATACTTAGTGCTGCCATCCGGACCACGCCAGGCCCCATAGGCTGTAAAGTAAGATTCAGTATTACTAGAGAGACCGGCATAGGGATCTCTATTGGTGAAGGGATCGCGTGGAAGAGCATTCTTAATATATGGTATGGGGGTAGTCAGGAGACGCATGTCCGATCCGTCAATATTCGGTGGATTTGCGCGGTTGAGGAAGCTAAAACGGCAAGAAGGGACATATTGGCGGTGATCAGCATAATAGCTTTCAAAACCTGTCTGAATTGCTCGAAGCCCTCCTCGTGCACCGGCAACTCTGGCCCGGATCTGGGCCTCAAGAAAGTTTGGAAGGGCAATAGCGATCAAAATCAGAATGATTGCAATCACAATCAGAAGCTCAATAAGAGTAAATCCCCTGGAAAAATTAAAAAATGTTCTTACTCGTTTCATTAGAGACTCCTTTTTCTTAATGGGAATTTCTTTTCCTTGGATCCCCATATTTACGAATATCGTTTTCCCCGCCAGCCAGCCGTTAATACAGGTTCCAGTTCTTGATGCCCGTTACCTCACCCGCCTTAAGGAAACTCCCCACATGGCCACCGGACTCATCTCCGGTAAGAAGGACAGGTATCGTATACTGGAAATTGTAATCCAGACCAAACGGATGTACATAATCCGCCGTGGCTGGTGGAATAATATCATGCACGCCTTTGATTGAGGGCTGAATCTCATCTACCCCCCCATATCCTGTGTTTAGGTTGTTATAATCGTTGTCAAAGAAATCCGTATCGGTGATGGCACCATCCTCACGGAAACCCGGCCTGGATGGATCATTGGACTGAAGGATTGAATTCCTGATTGAGAGACGGCGTTCTCCAATAAGCGTTGGAGGACCCAAATGAATGGGGTTGCCATTGCGGCTTAAGAAATCGCAGTGGTCCAATGTCATGATAGAAGTATCTCCTGGCCACCACGGATAGAAGGCACGCCCCCCCTGTGCGTTATCGATAAAGACCGTCCGTGTGGCGTGAATGACCTGGCCAGCGGAACGGACCCACCATGCTGAGAAAGTGCCAAAAATGGTACTTTCAGCGGCGCTGATCGTGCTTTCCAGAACTGTGTCGGTGACAGTCCATGTAATTGGCCGTGAAGGAGGTTCGCTCGTGATCGCCAGTTCACGGCCTGTCAGGATGCAACCATGAATATTGACAATCCCGTAGCTCTGGGGGATATCCGAACCCCCATGCAGAATGCACATCCGGTCCGCATTGGTCACGATACAGTGATTCAGATTCAGGGTGGATCCCTCGAGGAAATCCGGGCGGATCGGGAAATCCATATCATCAAACCGCGATTCGGGGTCGCATCCAGCGGCTTCACCAACGATGTTGTTGAAGGTGAAGACCGAGGCTCCACCTCCTCCAGCTCCAGGGGGGTCGGGATCGGGGTAGATAAACTGGTCGGGAGGTTGGCCATTGATACACTTGAGGTTTTCAAAGATTACCTCACCCGAGTTGACATTCGTGCCGAGAAAGACAGTGATGTTCGGATTGCAAGCACCATCCAGAGTGATCTGTCCCCCCTCGTTTGAACCACATCGCGCGCCAGCCGCTGTGCAGTAAATCATGTAAGAAACAGGGGACGGATTGGCGGAGTCATACTTCAGGACCGGGGTCTGACCCGGCGCGGCCATAAGTGTGATAGGTTTGGTGATCGCAACGCTCTCAATGTATTCAGCGCTATTGTCAATCTGAACCACATCGCCATCCGTAGCCATGTTCACCGCACCCTGAACAGTCGGACTGCCGGTGGGTACGTGGATGGTTGCGGCTTCGGCGCCGGGTAATGAAAGAAACAGGAGTACTACAAGGAGGATTGATGCTCCTCCAGGGTTGAAGAAAAAGCTCAATGACTTCATCACTGCCTCCTGGGGCGATCCTTTGCCTGTTTCAAATAAGAAACCATACTTCACGTAACCTCCATCGTAATGACCTGCTCTAGCCGTGTCAATCGTTTTTTGTGGTTCTTCACCTTTTTTCCGGATTCTTGAGAACACTCCGGCAGTTCTGGGATTGTCTTTCCATCATGGCCAATTTTACTTGATTAGGTTTCATACCCATAAGGTAACAAGGCCAACCATCGGCGTGTATACAGCGCGGCCCAACCGCATGGGAACCAAACCCCTTGACTAGGTGAATTAATTCATGAAAATGGAGTTTCAGATACGGAACCATTGCCACCTTGTTTGCCAGGCCTTCAGATTTTCCTGGATTCTGGAAGGAACAAGTGAGAGGATATCTGGAAGGAAGGCGTTTACCCGGCGGTTTCTCGTGGAGAGGTAGCCTGTTGAAAAACTTACTGTTGTGGTGGCTCGCTGGATTCCCACCTTCTCGAGGATGACGAATTTCTGAATGAACAATGTCCATTGTGTCATTCCCGTGAAGGTTGGAATCCAGGAAGCGCATTCAACTAGGGTGGTTGAGAGGGAGGCGAAGAGATGCTGAGAAGACTGTGCATGATCATTCTTTCAGGACTCATGTTCCTGCCCTCGGGTTGGGGTGGAGACTCCATCTCAATCGTTGTGAATCCTGGTCCTTTTGGCTCAGTCGAATCCGCCGGAATGGCTGAAGACAGGGTGAACTGGTGGGATCAGGATAGGACAGATGACCATGCCTGTACGGAATCCTTTGCTGCTCTGGAGCTTCTCAAGTTTCTCCAGCTGGGGGGGATGGACAAAGGGACACGGATTGATCTGTTACCAGTTGACAAAGGGATGCCCGCCACGGGATCCGTGATTCTGATCGGGACCACTGCTTCAAATTCCCTATTGAGGGAGTATATCTCCGAGCCGACAGAACCACAGGATCCCAACCTTTCCGGCGAATCCTATCGAATTCGTGCTTTCCATGAAGGAGAACGGCTGATCACTCTGATCCAGGGTATGGGCCGGATTGGGTGCTTATATGGTACATATGACTATTTAGAACGCTTGGGTTTCCGCTTCTTCGGGTTGGGTGACCAGGGAACTGTTATCCCAACCGGGCCGATCACTTTACCCGAGGAGCTCGATGATCACATGGTTCCAGCCTTCCAAAGTCGAGGTTTTTGGGCCTGGGAGGATCGAGGTGACGAGGACTTCCTGTTGTGGATGGCGCGGAACCGGATGAACTACTGGACTGCCGCTCAACACAACCCCCATTTCTGCAAGAAGATCGGTCTGAAACTGGTCATTGGGGGCCATGCGCCCTATAAGTTGTTTATTGATCCGGATGGTCCCTATCCATTCAATCATCCCCGTTTCGAAGGAGATGAAGACAAACCAAAAGACCCCTATGTGTCTTCCTCCACGGGGGAATTCAAAGGTGATTTGGATGGTGATGGCCAGCTTTGCAATTTCGAGGCTCACCCGGATTGGTATGGTCTCCTCAAAGGGGAACGGCAGCGTGAAATGGATGAGAACTTCGGGGCCTGTAACATTTGTACATCCAATCATGATGGAGCCGATTTCCTTGCCAGGAATTTTGTCCAGTCATTGATCGATGGAGCCTGGAAGTATGTCGACATCGTTAATTTCTGGGCTTTGGATGCACGTCCCTGGTGCGAGTGTGAGCGATGTACCCGCCTCGGATCTGAAACCAATCGCTTGCTGCTCCTTGTCCACCAGGTTCAGAAAGTGATGAAAGAGGCGCAATCCGCGGGGCGTCTATCCCGCCAAGTCCTGCTCCATACCTGCGCATATCATGAAACGTTGAATCCACCGGATCGTCCGCTTCCACCGGATTTTGACTACAACACTATTTCTGTGACTCTCTATCCCATCGGCAGGACTTACACTCATCCCTTTGGTGATCCGGAATCCACCCAAATCAACCAGCCCATGGCGCAACATTTCCTGGGCTGGACACGGGGGAAACATTACCATGGGGCTGTTTGTATTGGGGAATATTACAATGTCAGCCGGCTACGCATTCTCCCGGTAGTCTACACCCACATCATGGCCGCGGACATTCCGTGGTTTTACCGCTATGGTGTGCGGCATTTCCAGTACATGCACACTCCGACCAAAAACTGGGGAACCTGGACGATTAACCAGAGGTTGATGGCACAACTGCTGTGGAATCCACTCATAGATGTTGATGCTTTCCTCTCGGACTACTATGAAAAATTTTATCCGGCGACAACAAACCAGACACGATCCTTTTATGAGCACCTTGAAAAGGCTATGTCAAACATCAAGGCTCTCAAGCACTATGTTGAAACTCCAGAATGCCAGGATCGATCCTATGCTCTTTCCAACAGGCTTAATTCAATGAAGGAGGATTTGTTCCCTCTGAAAAGCTTGCAGTATAATGAGAGCCACCCAGTCACCGATGACGGCCTTGATGTGGTTGAGATTTTGAGTGAAATTGATCTCGCGCGCCAGGCACTCAACCAGGCGCTTCTCGATTGTACTGATTCCAATGAACGTAAACGTCTTATCGAGGACGAGCGAAGGTTTGCCTATGGTGAGGCGATGATGCATCTTTTCAACCACCTTATCAGAGCTTCGATGTTCCATCATCGGAAAGATCCAGAACTGGCCCGTATGGAGGTAGCAAAGGCCAAAGTCCATGCCGATAACCTTCGTGGCATGGTCGATGTGGTTCAAGGAGCGGGATCTCATGGCAGCGATTTGAATGGTTTTGAGGCCGCGCAACTCAAGGAAGCCTATGACTTTCTCACCAAGGAGTATGGAGAACCAGAAAAAGTAAAATCCTCCGTGAGTCAGTAACCCTGGCGCACGCCCATCGGTCCGATATCAACAGGGAGGGGTTTGGACGATGAAATCCTTTTCAGTATCTATCATTGTGTTGCTGTTCTGCCTGAGCACGTTATTGAGTGTATCTGTACGGGTTGAGGCGGCCGATACTGCCCCCTCGAAGAGAGAAGGCGGCAGTCAGGAGCCATTTCTGGGTGCATGGATCCATGTGAGTGCGTTATTCAAGGCAGATGAGAATCAACAAGAGAAGGAACAATCCATCGCTAAAGCAATAGAGAATTGTAAACGTAGCGGGCTTCATACCGTGATTCCCTATGCACTCACCAGTTCCGGTATTGCCTGCTACCCAAGTGAAATCGTACCGGAAAAAGAGTATGGCGATTGGGATCCGCTGGGAGTGATTATCCGGGAAGCAAGATCGCGGAATCTGAAAATCCATATTTCGGTTCCGGCCCTGGTATGTGGCCATGATGAACCCAAGGGTATCCTGAAACAGCATCCAGAATGGGCTTTACGCAATCAAGATGGAAAACCAATTGGTTATCTCAGTGGCGCGAATCCAGACGCTCAACAATGGGTCGTCTCCATCATTAAAGAGCTCATGCATCTTTACAAGCCTGATGGAATCATGCTGGATTATCTGCGATTCCCGAGTCAGCCAGTGGATGTGGATCCAACAAGCCGGAAGCGTTTCCTCGAGGAAAGTGGGCTCTCGGACTATGATATAACAGACCATTCAGACGGACCATGGCAAAGATTCAAGGAGTCTTGCCTTGTCGAACTGGCTGGTATCATCCGCAAAGGCGTTGATGAGATCGATCCAAAGACTGAGATTGACATTTATACATGGGGGCCGGATGTCGTCAAAAATCATTGGGTTTCCCAGGATTGGGTGTCCATGATCGAAAAAGGGTATCTCGATTTAATCAACATTTCGGGGTATGTATACAAAAAGAATTATGGGGACGATTTTCTCAATGATTTCGAGGATCGGCTCAGAAAATCGGCGGCGCTTGTGCCTCAACAAAAACAAGGAGTCCGGCTCGCTTTTGTCCTTGGCGTAATAACAAGCCATGGAAGAATTGAAACAGCCGGCGAGATCGAGGCGTACCTCCAACGTGCACAAACAGCGGGAATCGATGGCGTTTCGGTTTTCACGCTCTCATACCTTGAACCATACATCGATGATCTGCTGCGTACCGGCCCATTTAGTGTCCCACGCCGTTAGTTGAACCACCATAGGTCCTCACTCAATGTGAGTTCCCATTGTGTGGACTTCCGTGGAAAGGATCTTGCCACCGAAGGGTCCATAGACTCCCTTTCCAATCCGCAAGGAATGGGCTTTTCTCCCTTCGAGCCCCCCAGCGGAAGGAATCTCCTTTTGCTGTAGCAAACTTTCATCCTGGTAAATCCGCATTCCCTCAGAATCATATACAAACCGGAACTCGGTGGTGGGCTTCCACACGAATTGCCTTGAAACCTGAGCGTCACCTGACATTCTGTGGATGGCCCCATATTGCTGCACGATTTCTGGAGTAAGAAAGTCATGAATCTCAGGGATATAAGGTTTCCCTTGTTTGTTCATGGTGGAGATATACAGGCCTTCGGTTGTTCCAACTAAATTCATGATTCGTTGACCCCAATAATTAATCGCATCGGGTTTTCCTTTCATCTGTTCCTGATACGGCGCTGTTTCCATTCCCACCTCAGGAATCTGAAAAACTCGTTGTATGAACTCCCATTCTTTGGTATCCGAATCAAGACGCCAGAGTTCTCCCCAGGGCCAGACCCCCACATAAAGGTCACCACCGTAAATCGTCAGCGTCTGCGCTTCTCTCGCCGCGGAGCTGGCACCTTGCGGAACGGGCAGGTTGGGACTGAAAGGGCTC
>CAZORO010000035.1:0-3378 GCA_964581845.1 uncultured bacterium | reverse complement strand
GTATTCCATCAAGGATCCAGTCGGATAGTGTCCGATCAGGTGGTGATTGTACCATGCAGTCAAGCTGTAACCCTGCCAGCTCTTTCCATCGGTTTCGCGGATTTGGGTTAGTTGACCGTCCTTATAGGAGTATATGCTGCCATTATTTGTGACCAACAGGACTTCCTCGTCACAAGTACCATAGATGAAGAGATCGCCCGAGGCCTCATAACGTTCGGGTTCTCCCGTCACTCGAACGTCAACCAGCGGGTTCCAATGGTAGACCAACAGAAGGCTTGGGGCACCGTTCTGAAACACAAACAGCCTTCCCTTGACATAGTAGAACAAACAAGCCCGTTCTGAACGAAAGATCTCCTGGCCATCATAGCTGATATAGTAAGAGTGGAACACCAAACGGCGGTTGTTGACATATTGGAGACCGTAAAAAGCTTCTTGGTCCTCTTTGGTAATTCCCGTGTAGGGCGATGCTGTCTTATCATCTTGAATCACAGACAGCGACACAGGATTTCCCTCGCGGAAATAGGTGAGCAGGTTGTCACCATCAAGCAATAGCCGGGAGCCATTGTGTTCATGGCTGAATGGCTTGAGAAGGCGCTCGAAGGTTCTCTTCACTTGCTTGCCACGGTAATAAAAATCAAGAATCCTGTTGTTATCCCGCAGATAAGTGGAATGAATATCATTGAATCCTGCACCAAGGATCACCTTTTCCTGCTCATCCAAGACCTCGAAGAGTGACCCAAGTCCCTGACCTGAGTCTTCACCGATCTCAACCTTGATCACTGCATCAAGAAACGGAAGTTGTTCCGAATGGCCCGGGGTTGTGCAAAAGCAGGCTAGTGTAAAAACTGCAGATAGGAGTAGACGCATGGGATCATCCTTTCTGTTGGTGACGGTTGAACAGTTCCGGCTTGCAGCCCATTCACGAACCTTCCCTCTTTCCATGTTCTGAGGCATCCGCCAGTCTTTCCAGATGGTGGAAAGTTCTGAGAAGATTCATATTGGAGGGCCCAAGGCCATCCCATTCAACTTTCAATAGTGAAATTAATGTTTCATAATACTCCAGCTGCTTCGAAAATAGAACGGTGTTGACAAGGAAACTGGCAAAAAAAAACACTTACAACTCGCCCATGAGTTGAACTCATGGGCGGAACCTTTCTGGCGGAGTTGAACTTTGCCGGGAGGTTATAGCGAAGCATTGTGGCGTGGGAGGACAACTCCCACAGAAGGGCCCGGTCCAGGAGTGCAACTCCTGGACCAGCTGGTGAGGCCAGGACCAGGTGTTGGGGTATGGAGCAGCTGCAATGTTTTTTACCTCATGAAGAGATGATACAGATTGTTACCTGGTATGACGTGACATCCGGACCGTGTGACACACCTTGACCTCAATAGGGGGCTAATCGCAAACTGTCCTAACATGCTTTGCGAATGCGGAACCCGGCCCGGCCAGAACAAGAAATAACTGAGAATATTCAACTTTCTTCAGGATGTGAGGAAAATTGCCCATGAACACAACTATCAATCGCCGCAATTTTCTGAAAACGGGCGGTAGTGCGATCGCCCTTGCCACACTCAAATCTCCTTCGTTAGCGGCCGCAAGCCATAGTTCCTTACCGCTTAGGATCTATCCGCTTCCTCCGGGTGAGGTTGCTGCTCCCATCTCCATCACCGCGGGAGGAATGCCGCTACCCGTCTCGCAATGCTATGTCTCCGCTTATCCTTATAACAGACGTTGGCCAGGTCACCAGCGCACAACTGATCAACGCGAGGTTGCCTATTTTGGGCGTCTGGAAGGGGAGGGACCGATTACCTTTGAATACAAGCCGGAACGCCCCTTTTCGGTTTGCACCATCCGGCCCTTGTCGGCAAAAGTGACTCCGGCGGTGAAAGAGGGCATCATCGCCTTCACTCTTCTCCGTCCCGGTGGCTACTCGGTCGAGCTTGACGGTTTCCACAACGCACTGCATCTCTTTCTCGACCCGCCCAAGGAGTACACCGTCTCGCCGGACACACCAGGGACTCACTATTTCGGACCTGGTGTCTATCACATCGGCACCCTGAACCTGAAAGACGATGAGACTGTCTATATTGATGAGGAAGCTGTCGTCTATGGCAGCATCCACGGTGATGGAGTCAACCGCGTCCGGATACTTGGCCGTGGTATTCTTGACAACAGCGAAAATGTCGAGGAGATCCTTTTCAAAGTTGAAAAACTGGGTGATGGTTCTGTCGATGTCGGTAACAGCCGCCGTGAACATACGATTCAGCTTATCAATTCCAGCGGCATCGAAATCGAAGGCATTACAATCCGCGATTCGTTGGTCTACAACATCGCTTGCTTCGGTTGCGACAACATTACGGTGAAGAACACCAAGATCATCGGCTGTTGGCGTTACAACTCCGATGGGATGGACCTCCATAACTGCCGGAATGCACATATCGCCGGCTGCTTTGTACGCACTTATGATGATTCTCTTTGCGCCAAGGGCCATACCGGTTACCGCTACGATACCTGCGAGAACATCCTCTTTGAGAATTGTGTCGTCTGGAATGATTGGGGGAAGGCCTTCGAGATTGGTGCTGAAACACGTGCTGAGCACTTACGTGGGATTGTTTTCCGGAACTGTGATGCAATTCATCTGACCGATCCCGCCATCGACATCGCGAATGTGGATTATGGCAGGGTCCATGATGTCCTTTTTGAGGACATCCGCATCGAATATGATCCCGTCATGCAGCGGCCCATCATACAAAAAGATGACCAGACTCCGTTTGTTATAGACCCGAAGAGTACATACATGCCCCCAGCTATCTGTTTCAGTATCATGAAACACCCGGAATACTCTGGTGGCCTTGAACGCCGCGGCTATATCTACGATGTTAAGCTTCGGAATATCCGCATCTACTCCGACCGTATGCCCCACTCCTCATTCGAGGGCTACGATGAGGAGCATGCTGTCTACGATATTACCGTGGATGGCCTCTTCCTTAATGACCAGCCGGTCACTGATATTGCAGTTGCGCGGTTCCATCTTGGCAAGTACACTCGAAACATTAAGTTAGAAAATACGCTGGGAGACAAATAACGAGAATGAGACAGGTGATAAATTGTGAGTAAACGAAAGCAATCGAACACTGCTAGGGCTAATAATGTCTCCACAAAGACCATACCGCAAGAATCTAGCCGGGTGGTGACATCCATGAGTTCTGCTCCAATTTTCAAAGTAATTTCGCCCGCGACGAAATTCAGCCGGCGGCAATTCCTCGCAACCTCAGCGGCCAGCATGACTGGGTTGGGCTTTTCGCGGATGGTAAGAGCTTCCACTGCTGGGGGGGAGGGCGGTCAGTATACCCGGCAACCAGGGCGTAATGGATTTTCCT
>CAZORO010000034.1:11823-20701 GCA_964581845.1 uncultured bacterium | reverse complement strand
ACTCTGGTAACCACTTCCGGATCCCGCACAATCCCGCCCTTTCCCACCTGGCCACGTCCCGCCTCGAACTGCGGTTTGATCAGGGCAACACAGTCCACATCGGGGACGCTGATCCGGGCTACCGCCGGGAAGATCAGCTCCAGACCGATGAAGGAGAGATCCATCACGACAACTCCAGCGGGCTCCATTTCGGTACCACTCAGGTGACGCACATTGACCCGGTCATGGACGATCACGCGGGGATCGTTTCGCAGCCGTTCATGCAGCTGACCATAGCCGACATCGAAGGTGTGAACCTTCGCAGCTCCCTGTTCGAGGAGAACCTGTGTGAAGCCCCCGGTGGAGGCTCCCAGATCCACGCAGATACGTCCCTTAATGGGGAACTGAAAGACTTTGAGCGCGCCACGGAGTTTACCCGCGCCACGGCTGACATCCGCCGAGGGAGTTGCCACACGAATTGGAGCATCGGCGGCGATTGTTTTCCCCGGCTTGTCGACCCGCTGCTCGTTGACCAGCACCTCCCCGGCACGGATGAGTGCCTCCGCCTTGGAACGTGTCTCAGCCAGCCCCAGATCAACCAGGAGCTTGTCCAGGCGTTGCCGCTGGGGAGAGGGATGTGGTGACATGGGAAGGTGTTAAGTGCCGGGTTGTTCAGAATATCCCCAGCTCGAATCATCACGCGGATGTCCATTCTCCTGCACAGGAGTAAGGACACGGCTCCTGCGAACACTCCTGACCTCAGCGGGTGGGACACTACCGGGTACCACAACTTTGTCTTTGAAATGGTTCACTGGAGTCAGCCGCCGGACCCGTTTGGGAGTCGAGGAGCCGGTTGACTCAGTCTCAATGAAGGCCGGCGGGGATGGACGGCTACGTAAAACTGGTTGTTGGGGCACCTGCGCCGGGTTTATCTGCGCTGGAGTAGCGAATTCATTCGCATGTTTCTCCGGAGCGATTGCTTTCACAACTGGAGTACTGGGGATTGCGGGAATCGGTGCGATTGGTTTCCCCTGGCTGGGTGGAGGTGGCAGCGCCCCCGGACCTTCCACGCTGACTCGTGGCTGGAGTGGGGAGGCTACCCGCCCGGGTTTTGTAGAAACTGGAGCGAGTTCGGTCAGATTCCCCGTGACCTTAGCCAAGGGGAGTGTTTTGGTGGCCGGAGCAGGATATCCCGCTGGAGTAGCTGGTGCGGCCTTCACAAGAACCTGTGGAGTGGTGGGTATCTCGGCCGCGGTATCAGTTGGCGATGGTGTGGGTGTAGCCGTGGCTGGAGGGGGGCTAGTGGAAGTCGCAGTTGGAGGCGGAGGTGAAGTACTTGTTGGCGAGAGGCTCGGAACCAAAGTCTGGCTAACAGTTGGTATCGCTGTGAATGTCTCTGTGGCGGTGGAAGAGGGACTGGGTGGTGGTGCCGTGGCAGTGGGAGTAACAGAGAGTGTGGGGGTTGGAGGAACCGGTTCGATGGATTTGGTTTCCATTTCTTTCCCTGGAGGGGGTATGGCCGCCGCCAGGACCGCTGAGGCCACTGAAGGTTCGGGTTTCGCATACCCATATCCATTTCCCGGTTCCTGGGATTCCTCAGCGGCTTGGGCTGCCACAGTCTCATCAGGCTCCGAAGGAGCCATGTCCACGAAATCGGGAACGGGACGGGAGTTTTTTTCCGGTTTAGCTGAGGCCGCAGCGGGGGTTTCGGTTACAGGAAGACGAATGGACTGACGCGCGGAAGCGACAGCAGTGGCTGGAAGTACTGGGCCCGCGGGTAGACGGTCGAACAACTCGGAGACAGTTTGACATACAAATCCACGCTTCTGCAACTCCTGGATAATCCCAGGAAGAGCGGCAATCGTCTTCGAGGAATGTTCATGAAAGAGGATGACATCCCCATTCTGAACATGATCGATGACGGAGCTTGTAATTGTGCTCGAATCCTTAGCGGCCCAATCCCGTGTGTCGATTGACCAGAACACCGCTGTAAGGCCGAGATGGGATAGGACCGACAAGGTGGTCATGTTGGCGGCACCATAGGGAGAACGGAAGAGAGTGGGACGGAACCCGGCAGCTCTTTGAATAACCTCCTGGCAGAGTTTCACCTCGGCCAGAACCTCCTTAGGGCCAGCCTTGGTCAGGTTCCGGTGACTTTGAGTGTGGTTCCCGACCTCGTGACCCTCCGCAATGACTTGGCGTACAAGTTCAGGATGTTCCGAGGCCTTTGAACCAATGACAAAGAAGGTTGCAAGGGCCTGATTCTCCTTGAGGATCCGCAAAAGTTCGCCGGTCTTGCCGGGAATAGGGCCATCATCGAAGGTCAAGGCCACTGCCTGCTTGTTCGGCGATCCGGCCCAAAGCAGAGAGGTCCCGCGTACATCCAGATCAAGTGGCGGTGGAATCATCTCTTCGGCGAGGTCACCATTGTCGGCGAAAGCAGTGGTGGAAAGGAGGACAGCTAAGAGGAAAACAGCGGCTCGGATTTTCATCATCCCTCAAACACCAGCAAAGGTTCGGGCGCGAAGCCCTGCCCGGACTCGGGCACACCACAACAGAACATCGACCTTCGCGGGAGATGGGTGAGTGGTTGGTGACGGCCGGATGTTGATATTATAGGCCGTGGTTCACCGCTGTTACAGGAATATCATCAAGGAGCCATCACCGGTTCCCCTCCGGTGTTTTCATGGCTCAACTCTCCCCCTCAGATCCCCCGACCAACAAGAGAATTGTTACACCAAGGAGGGGGTGCTGTCGAGGGGGAACGGAACTTATTCAAAACTTTTATTTTAATCTCTTCCGCTTAACCATAACTGTCAAAAGAAACATTGCAGTTAAGGAAACATCCCGCCTATGATTTCCATATTCCATACGGTATCTTTCTTTCATCTATCATGTGGGAATATCCATTCTGGGATGTGCCGCGGCTGGGTGGGGGGATGGTCATCGCCCTGATCGCCACCGTCCATGTTCTGGTGGCTCATTTCTCGGTGGGGGCGGGATTCCTGCTTATTCTGGGGGAGCATTATGCGCGCGCCAAGAACTCCGGACTGCTTCTCGATTTCATCAAGCGTTACTCGAAGGTATTGGTGCTTATAGGCTTTGTATTTGGTGCCATTACCGGGGTGGCGATCTGGTTCTCCATCTCGCTGGCCTCCACGCGTGCGACCTCGGCGCTCATTCACACCTTCGTCTGGTTCTGGGCCATGGAGTGGGTCTTCTTCCTGGTCGAGATCACCGCCGGATATGCCTATTACTCAACCTGGGACAAGGTATCGGCGCAACTGCATATGACTCTGGGCTGGATCTATGCTTTCGCGGCCTGGATGAGCCTCTTCATCATCAGCGGAATTCTGGCCTTCATGCTGACGCCAGGTGATTGGGTCGAAACAAGGAATATCTGGCACGCCTTTTTGAATCCCACCTTCCTCCCGACTGTGGCACTGCGGACCGCATCGAGCCTCGCCATCGCTGGTCTGGCCGGAATCATCCTGGCTAATTTACCCACCAAGTGGAGCCGTGAGGAGCGTACCGGAATCATCAATTTCTGCGCTTGGTTCCTCGCACCCTTGGTATTCATGCTGCCAGTGGCGGGCTGGTATTTCGCGGAGCTGCCTCCTTTGGCACGTCACCTGGTCCAGGGCGGCGCGGCGGCCATGATGCTCTTCTTCATGTTCGGCATCGTGGCTTCCACGCTGGTGGGTCTATATGCCTTCATCGGGCTGATCAAGTCCAAGCGTTATGTCAATCTGGAAACCTCCTGTCTCCTTTTCGCCATCGCGGTGATCGCGACCGTGTCGATGGAGTTTGTCCGCGAGGGAGTCCGTAAACCCTTCTTGGTTTATGGATATCTTTACTCGAATGGATTGACTGTTCCGGAGATCGAAAAGATCAACCGTGAGGGGGTTCTGCCCAATGCTCCCTGGCACACCCTCGCTCTGGCGGGCACGCCGCCCACGCATGAGCAGA
The DNA here is from genome assembly GCA_964581845.1 of uncultured bacterium. Taxonomy (GTDB): domain Bacteria; phylum Hinthialibacterota; class Hinthialibacteria; order OLB16; family OLB16; genus OLB16. The sequence continues at coordinate 16,753 of CAZORO010000034.1, read as the reverse complement.
CAGGAGAGCTGATGTACCAGGTCCAGTGCTCACAATGCCATGTGCGTAATGGTTTCAACGATCTGGTGCCGCTCATCTCCTCGTGGAGCAAGGAACTTCTAGCCTACAACTTGGACCGCATCCACGAGCTGAAACCCTTCATGCCGCCCCTGGCTGGAACAACCGAGGAGCGCAAGGCACTGGTGGATTACCTCTGGGATCAAAAGGTTGCTCACACCACCCCCAAGGAAGAGAAGGTTGCATCAAGTTATGAACCTGATTCCCGCTCCTGATCCCCTTGGCCTCCCAGCGCCTGCCTGGTTCCTGATCACTCTGCTGGTGGTCACCCATGCCCTTCACTTCGTGTTCATGAACTTTGTATTGGGGGGTTCCTGGTTCCTTGTTTGGACCTCGATGGGAAGGGGGGACTGGAAAAGGTCTCTCTCGGCGCGCTGCCTGAATATCATGCCAGTGGCATTGTCCATGGCAATTACTTTCGGTGTTGCACCGCTGCTCTTTGTGCAAGTGCTCTATGGGCAGTTTTTCTATGTCTCGAATGTTCTCCTTGGCTGGTTTTGGCTGGCCATCCTTGCCTTGGTGATGATTGCCTTCTACCTGGTGTATGTGCTCAAGCCAGCCCTGGAACCTACTCCCGCTTCCAAGCCCTCATGGCTTTCTCCCAGTCTGAGATTAGTTGTGAATCTTGTGGCCGCGGTCTTGTTCACTGGGGCCGCTTTTCTCTACACCACCAACGCGGTCCTTTCTCAGCATCCCGATATCTGGGCCCAAGCACGTACAGGCCATCCCATCCAAACGGTGTGGTCCAGTGTGGCCCTGGTGGTTCCCCGCTTTCTGCACAATGCGGTGGGCGCTTTAGTGGTGACCGGTCTGTGGATCCTCTGGATTGCCGTTCTACGCGGAGAGGGAGAGGAAAAAGAGAAGGGTGCGCGTGTAGGGATGCAGCTCGCGCTGGGGGCCACCCTCATTCAGATGATCATTGGGGTTTGGTACCTGCTCAGCCTTCCCTCTGATGTCCTCAAAGGGATGATGACCTTCCATTCGCTCTCGGTGTTCAGCCTCTTTCTGGGAGTGATCTTCGCGGTAGGGCTGTTCATCCACCTTTTTTTCCTCCTGCAAGATCCCCTTCATGCCCGTTTCCGTCTGATCGCAAGCTGTCTAGCCGCGGGTGTTCTATTGATGATGACGATTACCAGCCAGGGACTACGCCAGGATCTCCTTGGCAAGTACTTCACCACCGCCCAATGGGATGTACAGATCCAGTGGGGCCCTGTCCTGCTTTTCCTAGTACTCTTCCTGGCCGGCGTAGGAACCGTGCTCTGGATCGCAAAGACAGCCTGGTCCGCGCACACACCGGACTCCGCTGGATGATCCTTACCTGCTTAAACCTCGCATCACCCTTATGAGCGAAAAACGCAGGGTCCTTCGAGCAGCTGGTATTGTTGGAGCCTTTACCCTCCTCTCTCGTTTCACAGGGCTGTTCCGTGACATGGTGTTGGCCGCTTTGTTTGGCGCGTCACGCATGGCCGATACCTTCAACACCGCCTTCGAGGTGGTGAACCAGGTCCGCCGTGTCCTGGGTGAAGGGGCGCTTTCCTCCTTCATTGTTCCCATCTTCACGGAACGGCGAGAGGTCAGCGAGGTAGAAGGCTGGCGCTTCTTCAACCGGACAATGAACTTCCTGACCTTTGTCTCGATCCTGATCACACTAGCTGGCATGTTCTACTCGCGCGAGGTGTTCATGGCCTTCGGCGGTGTCGCGCTCAACAAGTTGGTAGCACAAGGCGATCTTCCCGCCGAAGACGCCTCACGCATCCTTGCCCTGGGCTCCTCCATGACACGCTTGATGTTCCCTTATGTCATCGGCATCACTCTGGTGGCCTTGTTCATGGGAGCCTGTCATTCCTTGCGTACCTTCACCGCGCCATCACTGGGTTCGGTGATGCTCAACTTCTCCATGATCACCGCGGGCGGACTCGCGATGGTGATGGGAACCTCCAGCGAGAGGGCCGCCTATTGGTTGTGTTGGTCAGTTCTCCTGGGAGCCTTACTCCGGATTGTATTGATGTTCCCTTCGCTGTGGCGGCATGGCTGGCGTTGGGAACCCCTGCTCTCGATCCGCGATCCCGAGCTTCGGAAACTGCTCGCGATGATGGGCCTGGGGATTCTCGGCATGTTTCTCAGTCAGATCAATGTAGCTGTTTCGGGTTTCTTCGCCTGGTACCTTGGGGAGGGAGTCAAGACCAACATCACCTACGCCAACCGTCTGATTCAATTACCCATGGCCTTGACCGCCACAGCGGTAGCGACCGCCCTTCTCCCTCAGCTCACCAAGTTCCTAATCGAAGGACATTACCCTCAATTGCGTGACATGATGGCCTTTATCAAACGTCTGGAGATCGTCTTCATCGTCCCGGCAATCGCCGGGCTGATTTTGCTCGGTTACCCCATCACTCAAGTGATCTTTGAGCGCAGGGCCTTCACACCCGAAGACACCTGGGGAACTTACCTCGCGCTCATAGCCTACGCTCCCGGGCTGCTTGCCATGGGCGGAAACCGTCTCTTACAGCCGCTTTATTTCGCCCGCAAGGACATGCGCACTCCACTGATCGCTGGCGGAGTATCCGTGGCAGTGAATGTGATGCTTAACTGGTTCTTCGCTTTCCACACATCCTTGGCCCAGGTGGGACTGGGACTGTCCTATTCAATCGCATCGTATGCCAGTTATGGAGTATTGGCGGGACTGATGCACCCGGCTCTGAGACATGGACCTGAGGAGAGTCCGCGAGTCGGAGAGACGATCTGGAAGGCAGGCATGGCTTCGCTGATGGCCTGTGGCCTGGGAGCTGGTTTGTACCACGGGTGGGTTTATATGGCCGGAGCACCACTGGGAATCCTGAACAGGTTGGCGCTGCTGGCTCCGGTGCTTCTGCTGGTGTCCGTGTTTTATTTTTTATTGATTCGGTTTCTTCGCGTGCCTGATTCAGAAAAAGCGCTCGAAATGATCCGGGAGAGGATCAGGAGGTAAAGGCCTCTGGAACAAGATGAACATCTTTACATTTTCAACCCCGCGTCTACCCTCCCCCCGCCGAACACATCCCCCCCACCCCAGCCCTCCCCCGCAAGGGGGGAGGGAGCAGATGGGTGGGGGGTAGGGTAACGAATTAAAGATTCACGGTGCGCCTTAATATCGAGCCCAGTCGTTCACACTGAGGGGCGTGACAGTGACAGGCGCGGTCTCGATGCTGTTGCCTGACTCGATGCCATCAAAGGCGGTTAAGACGCAGGTGATCGAGCCGCCACCCGCGAAATCCAGTGAGGTCAGTTTCGGATTTGTGGCCCCGGGGATCACATTCCCGTTTTTCTTCCATTGATAAAGATATCCCTCCCCATCATCATCCAGATCGGCCCAGCCCCCCGTAGTGGTGGCAAGGACATCATTCTCATTGGGGTTGGCTGGAGTGATGGAAGCCTCGGTGAATGAGGGGGCCTGGTTACGGATCACCTGGACATCATCAACCAGGAAAGCACCGATCCTCTGCGCTCCAGTCTCATCAATGATCCGGACAGCGACATTGGCGAACCGCGCCGCAGGATCGGTGATGATGGAATAAGTGAAGGTTTCATACGCGCTGGTTCCCGGATTGGCATCCGTGAAGTTGTACTGGTAAGCGCCACCCAGCCATGCTCCGGTGGAATCGAATTGAGCGAAGGTCAACATGGGACGAACCCCCTCTTCTCCAGAAACCTTCTTCACCGAGTAACGGATAGTGACAGTCTCACCCCCGATGAGGACGATTCTGAATGGATCAATATCAATACCGCCATCACTGATCCCCTCACCCTCGGCAAGCCGTTCCACCAGGGCGGCATTCGATCCCGAATGGGCATCCGTGCTCAACGCAGCTGTCACTTCACCGGGGTTCACACTGAAATGACGCCAGTTCAGAAGACGGGAATCCGAGTTCTCGAAGCCGCCATTGATCATGCGGTCCTTGCGCGATACATCGAACATGCGGACATTGTCCAGGAAGGCGGAACGGTTGGCGCCGCCATTTCTGAAGTCCATGCGGGTGCTGCCCTGGGCATCGGTTCCTGAACCGGCGGAAACACCAATGGTCTCGAACTGGTCACTGGGATCAATCGTGTAGCCGCTGTTGGAGGTACCGGTTCCCTCAAGAAACTGGGAATCAAGATTGAAGATGCCGGTTCCTTCATACAGGCCGCCATCCTTTACCTCCACCATGATAGTATAGGGACGGTCATCGGCGGGGATTCTGATTCGTGCCAGCCCCGGAATATCGCGGTCCAGCGCCGAGTCGCCTCCCTCGGCTTCTTCACGGACAAGTTCAATACCAACATTCCCCTCCGAGGCAGCGGTTGCACGAGCTGTCGCGCTTCCCAGGGCTCCTCCCACGGCGAAAAACCGCCAACCCTTGGAATAGGCGGTACTGGCCAGGGATTCCTCGTCCAGGAACTCCTCGAAACTGGGATTGCTCAAAATGTTCTCGGCATGGGAAATCGATACATCATCCACAAGGTATGCTCCCAGATGCCGGTCAGAGCCACCGCTGTTAGCCACCATGAAGTTGATGGAGACATAACGGGTGTCGGTGGTCATTCCAACAGTGTGGTTGAAGCGGCGGTATTCAGTCTCACTCGGATCGGTTGAGAACCAGTAGTTTTCAGTGAGAAAATCACCAGCGGCATTAAATTGGACAACTTTCGTTCCAACGCGCATGAATTCATCGCCTGAGACTTTCTTGACCCAGTAACTGTAATCGATGATTTCACCAGGAAGCACACCAACCCGGTCATCCCAAAGATCCAACGCGGCATCGTTAGTTTCGAAATCATTGGTTCTTTCAATCCGCGCGGCACGGCTTCCGGTGTGAGCATCGCTGTCCAGCGTCACAAGCAGTTCCCCTGGATT
>CAZORO010000034.1:0-11813 GCA_964581845.1 uncultured bacterium | reverse complement strand
TGAGACTGTAGAACCGCCAATTCAGGAGCCTTGAGGCGGAGTTCTCGAATCCGCTGTTGACGATCCGGTTCGAGTTGTAGGTGGTGTCATACAGACGGACATTATCGAGCAGGACTGAGTGGTTCCCATCGGGAATATCCATACGGATGCTGAGCGAACCGAGAGTGTCGGAAAGCGCGCTTAAACCGATGGTTTCAAAAGTATCCGAGGGATCGAAACCTTTCCCACGATTCATGCTGCCTGTCAGGAATTGAGCGCCCACCGAGAGGTTAGGGGTGCCACCAGAGGGTCCACCATCCTTGGCATCCACTAAGACTTTGTAGACGTGTTCCGTTTTCGGAATGATCTCGCGTGAATTCGGGGTGTCTTTATCCAGGGCGGTGTCGCCCGCACCAGTTGCGATACGGGTCAATTCGACACCCACCGCGCCATCAGTCGCCGCCGCCGCGCTGATCGTGGCCGAACCATCCGCTCCACCCACCGCGAAAAACCGCCAGCCGGAACGCGAATCCGCACCGCCATTATTTGGTATCGGGGTTCCCGCTGTATCCACTTCAAAACTGCCATTTGTCGCCAGATTCTGCGCGGATATAGGATACGCCGGGCAGAAAACCATGAAGATCACCATCATGACCATGATCACATCAGACTTTCGCATATCAAATCTCCTTCCTCGATAAAACCTCCGCTTCATCCTCCACCGTACTCGGGGAGATGAATGAGGGTATTTTCAATTTGGTGTCACATCCTCCTTTCCCAGCCGCACCCTTTTTCCCATGGCCGCTGGCCCGGTGGATTCACGGATAACAAGCTCTTGTGGAATGGAGTGAACTTTCGCAGGCCCTTCCGGTTTTTGAATCCGCTCCATCAGGGTCTGCAACGCAAGATGAATCACCTTCTCATCATCCGGATGGCATACCGTCATGGCGGGAACCAAGTGTTTAACCCACTCAGGATCATCAAAGGATGCGACTGAAACATCGTCAGGAATTCTCAAACCCATCTCCATCAAAGGACGGTAGAGTTCCAAGCCCACTCCGCAGTTGGTGGGTATGAGAGCGGTGGGCGGTTGGGGGGAGGCGAACCAGTTTACCAGATTATCGCGCCATGTGGTTCGTTCATATGTTGAAACACGCAACACCGGCTCCATATCGGGCTCCTCACCGGTCAGTAGGCCAGCGGTAATGAGAGCCCTTTTGATTCCCTCCAAACGTTCTCGGGCGGGACGGTTCCTGGGATCGTAATCCACCATGCCAAAGCGAGTGTGACCCAGATTGACCAGATGCTTTGTGAGGCGGGTGGCTGATTCGATTTCCTCGGTATAAACACAGTCGAAGCCATATCCCTCCACCCGTCCAATCAACACAAATGGGAACCGTCTGAGTTTGAGTTTGAGGAAATAGTCGAAGTTCTCCTGAGAAAGCCAATCCGAGACAGGGAAGATGACCAGACCCTCGGCTTGATGCTGGAGCATGATGTTGATGTTTTCTTGCTCACGTTGCGGGCTGAGTTGCGATTCGGTCACCAGGATCTGGTATCCCCGTTCGGTCCAGAAAGACTCCATGCGTCCCAGGAATTCCACATACCATGGATTGCGAAGGGCAGAGACAATCAGGCCGATGAGGTGTGTTTTCTGCTTTACCAGGCTCTGGGCATTGCGGTTGGGCTGGTAGCCCAAGCTTTCAGCCAGCTGCGCAATCCGTTCACGGGTTTCGGGAGTCACCCCTGGCTTGTTCCCGATGGCACGCGACACGGTGGCCACCGAGGTGTTCGTCATGCGCGCCAAGTCCCGGATTGTCACTGTCATGTGAAGTCTCAATGGAATATAAAATCGGTGGCAGGATATGGAAACGTTTCCATTATGTCAAGGGTGATTTTTCAACCAACTCTGTATACTTTATCATAAGTCAATAAATTACAAGGTTTAATCTCCTCCAACTGATTGAAAGTTACCACTTGGAAACGTTCTCTATTTATGGTAATACATCTCGTATATGGAAACCTTTCCAGATACAAGGTTCACAAGCCAATGATCATTAAAAGGAGCCCTCGATGCATTCCCGGAACGGTTTTACTTTGATTGAACTATTGATCGTCATTGCCATCATCCTCATTCTGATCGCGATCGCGCTTCCCAATTTCCTCGAGGCACAGATCCGTGCCAGAGTGGTTAATTCACAGGGGGAGCTCCGCTCTTTGGAGACCGCCATCATCTCCTACAGCCTCGATCACAAGCGTCATATGGCTGATGGAACTGAGCTCGCGGAGGCGGGGTATCCAATCAATAGTTCAGAGGGAGACCGGTTTGTCTACTCACAACTCACCACTCCCAGCGCTTATGTCAAGGCGATTCCCCTGGATGAGTTCAACTCCGCGGACCGGGCGGTTGACGATGCCGGCGCGGGCGCGGGTACGCGCAATGTAAACAACAATGTCTACCGGTATTACGCTGCACGCTGGCGCTGCCGGGCTTCGGGACACAATGCCCCCAACCCCTCGGCTATAAGCGAGGCATGTAGTGCCTCCAATTCACGCGGTATTGTCAACGGTTATCCTTTCGATCCCGAACTGGCCTATGCTGGCAGGTGGATTGTGGTTTCACCCGGTCCCGATCGGAGCCATGGCTATGGGGAGTGGATCATGTACAAACCCCAGATCCAAGCTGGCAATCCCCGCACCTATTCCCCCACCAATGGTACAGTGAGCTATGGCGATCTGGCGCGGTATGGGAATTGAGGGCGGTTTCTTCACCTGCCCCCAACTTGTCCGCCTCCGATTCCAGCGGTAAGATCAAGTAACCACGGTGAGGCAGGGGATCGTTTCAATGAACCATAATGAAGAGGTCAAACTCAAACTCGATGGCCTAGACAGCCTCGAGTTGATCCACAAGTACGCGAGAACAGGTTTCGCGAGCATCCATCCTGACCATTTTGGCCTCATGCGCTGGTATGGGGCTTACCAGCAAAAGCCCAACCAAGGGCATTTCATGCTCCGGATCAAAGTGGGAGGGGGGCAGCTGACATCCGCTCAGCTGCGTGAAATCGCCGCCCTTTCCCATGAATATGGACGTGATCTGGGGGACATCACTACCCGTCAAAACATTCAACTTCACTGGATAACCATTGAGAATCTAGCTCCGGCGATTGACCGTCTCCATGCCATAGGAATGACCACCACTGGGGCATGTGGCGATGTCACGAGGAATGTGGTGGGTTGCCCCGTGGCGGGGATTGGGAGAGATGAAATCACAGATGCAACCAAGCCTCTCAAAGCAGTCGAGGCGCGTCTTCTTGGAAACCGGAAGTACTCCAACCTGCCACGTAAATTCAAAATCTCGGTGAGCGGTTGTCATCTTGGCTGTCCGCAGCCTCAGATCAACGATATCGGCCTGACCGCTGTACGTCACCGGCGGGATCCCAACCTCATCCGGTATGACTTAAGAGTGGGTGGCGGTCTATCCACCACACCACGGTTCGCCCGTCCACTGGGGGTTCTGCTCGAGGAGGAAGAACTCCCGGATGTCTGCGAGGTGATCACCGGAATCTTCCGCGATTATGGAAACCGTGAAAACCGCAAACGTGCCCGCATGAAGTTCCTGGTGGATGAATGGGGTCCCGCGAAGTTCCTGGAGACCCTCGAAGACCGTCTGGAACACAGTTTAGCGCGGTGGTCCGATGACTATCTCCCGCCCGTATTCGGAGATGATGACCATGTGGGAATTCATCCTCAAAAGGAGAAGGGCATCGTTTATGCCGGGGTTCCCGTCAAGGTGGGCCGTCTCCATTCCACCCAGATGGCGGCTGTGGCCGATGCGGCGGATCAATATGGACAAGGACGAATTCGTCTGACAAACCACCAGAACATTCTGCTCCTTGATATCCCCGAGGATGCCGTGGACACACTGTGTGATTCCTTAACCAAGGTGGGACTTGAGGTCCATTCCTCCCAAACACGCAGGTTGCTGGTGGCTTGTACGGGCACGGAGTTCTGCAACCTTGCCCTTACCGAGACCAAGGGTATCGCCACGAAGATCGTGGAACAGTTCGAACAGACCTTCCCGCCGGGAGAAGGATTACGGATTCACCTGAGCGGCTGCCCCAATTCATGTGGTCAGTTTCAGACTGGGGATATCGGCCTGACTGGAGTCACTTTCCAAAAAAGGGGAGAGGAAGAAAAGATCGAGGCTTATAATGTCTTCGCTGGCGGCGGATATGGAGACACACCCACCTTCGGACGCCGTCTCGCTCTCAAGGTTCCGAAGGAAGATCTCCCCGCTTTTCTCACCACGGTGCATCGCAATTTCATCAAGAACCGTGTGAATGGCGAGACTTTCCAGGAGTTCTGCTCGCGCCTGAGTGACGTGGAGGTGATGGCGCTGGGGAAGTAGGTTGGAACGGGGAGTTTACATATGGTTTTCATATCCCTTCATACAAAAGGCTTCCAATCCTCACATCTGTGGCGCCCTCCATAATGGCCACCTCGAAATCATTGGACATCCCCATGGAGAGCCGTGGGAGAGGATGGGCAAGCCTGCGCGCGAGGCGGTCACGTAGTTCACGTAGAGATGCAAAGACAGGACGTACCCTTTCAGGATCCTCCACCTCCGGGGCCATGGTCATCAGCCCCACCCATTGGAGATCTTTCGAGTCCAGGAGGTATTCCCCCAAGGACTGCGCATCCTCTGGCTCCACACCAGTCTTGGTGGTCTCCCCCGAGACATTGACCTGAAGAAAGACGGGTAGTTTTTTGGGTTGGCCCTTTTCCCTCAATACCTCAGTCTGATGATTCAGTTCATGCACCAGCTCGACCCGGTCCACGGAATGAATCTCCGAGAAAAGAGACACCACTTGGCGGGTTTTATTCGTCTGGAGCCGTCCAATAAAATGCCAGCGGATTGGAAGGCCAGCAAGGGCTTCGATCTTGGGCTGGGCAACCTGGAGACGGTTTTCACCGAATTGGGTTACCCCCAGCTCAGTCATTCGGCGTACAACCACCGCATCAACATACTTGGTGACCGCGATAAGACGGACTCCCTCAGGATCGCGCCCAACACATTCACAGGTAACCCGGATCCTTTCCTGGACCCGGCCCAGGTTCTCCGCCAATCTTTCAACGCTCATATCGTACGCTGGATATACCTTCCGCCCAGAATCATCACCGCCGCGATGAGCGCGATCAAGAGCACTCCATAAGCCGAACAGAGCCCATACGCGCCGGATTGGAATTCGCCGAAGATGGCCAGTGAAATTGGCTTATTCGCGGGGGTGAACAAAACAACCGAGGCAATAAACTCACCGAGCGCTGTCACGAATGCAAGGAGTCCTCCACCCGCCACGGCGGAAAACACAAGGGGGAGCGCGACTGTCCTCAGAGTCCGCAACCGGCCAGAGCCCAGACACCTCGCGGCCTCCACCAGTTCATCTCCATGTTGCTCCCATGCCGCCGCGATGGGACGTACCACCAAGGGAATGTTCCTGATGAAGTAGGCGAGCGGAAGCAACCAGATGCTATTGGCCAGACTGGCCCCGAACGCAAGCGGAGTGGGGTAGCTGAAAGCCGCGATCAGGTTAATCGCGATGACGGTTCCAGGGAGCGCCCAGGGAAGCATAACCAATAGGTCAGTCAGGGACTTACGCCATTGGCTCTGTCCCTTGAGCACATATCCCGCGGCGATTCCGAACAGTATATTCGCGAGAGCCGCGGCCCCCGCCATCCAGAAACTATTCAGAACCGGACGGAGAATGTCAGAGTTACCTCTTGAGAGAGAGAGAATCTTGGAGTAGTTCTCGAAAGTGTATTGGGGAGGAAGGAGCTGATAGGTCCAGGTTCCATCCTTTGTGAAAGACCACAAGAGGATACCCAAATGAGGCAGGAGCAAGACCAGCAGAATTCCCCATGCCAAAATCCCCAACATGAATCGTGAAGGGAGAGATTGAATTCTCTGGCGGTGGCGGGGTACTCCCTTTCCAACACAATGAAACCGGCGTGTTCCACGCCAGAACCGTAAGACCAGGAGCATCCCCAACGAGGCCAGGGTGAACACCGTGGTAGTGGCATAGGCCGCTCCCCACAGGTCCTGGGTCTTCAGGTTGTAGATGCGCGTACTCAGGTAAAGTCCTTGAATATCGAACAATAACGGCGCGGAGAAGGAAGCCATCGAAGCCATAAAGACCATCACCGAGGCTCCATAAAGCGCGGGGGTAAGCATTGGGAGTTCAATGCGAAGGAGGGTCTGCAGCCATCCCCTCCCCATTCCACGGGATGCCTCGAGAAGCGAGGCATCCACCCCTCGCAACGCATTTGAGACCAGCAGGAAGAAGAAAGGGAAGAAAGAGTAGGCATGAACAGCTACCACAGTCGCGCGGCCTGACAGATAAAGGGGCGCTGATTTCAGCCCCAGCCCCCATGCAAGACAACGTGGGAGAATACCAGCTTCCGAGAGAATCAAATCAAATGAAACCACCCCAACGATAGGGGGAAGGGTGATCGGAAGAAATGCAAGGGATGCCAGAGCGCGTCTGCCAGGGAAATCATTCCCCTCAACCAGAAAGGCCAATGGGACACCGATCAGGCAAGCCAGGAGAACACTCAGCACAGACACCGACACACTTCCCCATAGGGAACGCATGCCAGGTGAGAATCCCGATCCAGCTGTGGACCCCACAAAGAACGCACGGTAATGATCCCAGGTAAAGGTTCCTTCCTCAATGCAACTGGTCCAGAGAGTATTGAAAGCGGGAAAGGCCACATAGGCGCCAAGAATCAGCCATACGGCCCCTAGGAGGCTGTATCTCCCCCGGAAAAAAAACAGCCGTTTCATTAGACTGGATGGCCCCAAAGCACAGCCCTGTTCCGGCCGCCCCCCTTGGCCAAATAAAGGGCCTCATCGGCACGCCGGAAGAATTCCTCATCGGTGACACTCTCATCAGGCGGATTCAAGCTCGCGACCCCAACACTGATGGTGATCTTCTGTGGACCCGCGGTTGTGGAGATCTGTGCACCTTGAATAATCATCCGCATCCGTAATCCAACCGCTAAGGCGCCGGTGGGTTGTGCTTCGGGTAGTATCGCCGCAAATTCATCTCCCCCAATCCTGGCCAGGATATCCGAATTACGAAGAGCTTTCTTGAGAGATTGGACTATTTGGCGAAGGATCTCATCTCCCACCAAGTGCCCCTGGGAATCGTTAATCGTCTTGAAACGATCAATATCTACAATTGCCAGTCCCAAACCATGCTGGTAACGCCTTGCGCGGCGCATCTCCTCGGCAAAACGGTAGTCGAAGTACCGGCGGTTATAGGCACCGGTGAGTGGACAGGTGATGGCCATATCCTCAAGTTCACGGTTCCGTTGGCGAAGGAACTCCTGGGTACGCAGAGCCTCGTAAAGCTCACTTAAGTCGAGGATGATGGCGAAAAGGCAGCCTCCTTCTTTTCCAAAATCGGTGTATCGAATGAACCTCAGGAGAACCGGAATCGGCTCGGGCTTGAGAGTGGAACACATCCCCACTTGCAGACGGACCTTCTCACCCTCCAGAGCATTCCGCCGGGCGATCTCCAGAGATTCCAGACGGTCTTTAGGGAAGAGGGAACGGAAGTCCCTGCCCAGAAAATCAGAAGTCGTCCCTCCCAAGACCTCGGCCAGGCGGTCATTGGTGAAGGCGATCTTCCAATCCTCAGTAAGGAAACAAACAGCTTCCTCTATCGCATCAATAAGATCGAACTGATGCGGTTCCTGCTGTGTGGCCATCTTGACCTGCTGCCCGGCTCCGGGGATTCGCGCGGGACGATAGGCCCATCTCGCGCGGACGGCATAGCCGCAAGAGGTAGGCTATCGCTCTTACATCCAGGGGACAAGTGAATCCTCTTTTATAAGTCATTTCCTTGACGGCCTTGGAACCCCTGCCTATATTCCGTATGAAGCATCTCATTTCAAATGAGTCCGTCCGTGAAAATGATACCTTTCCCTTATCCTGGTTTTCCACGAGGATTTCACCGCCTGAGATGGCTTGGATGGGTTGTTCTCCTGACCTTGATTCCCTCGCTTGGATGGGCCCAAGTTCCGACTCCCGATCCGAGGGCGGACTTGGACCGTAGCGGCATTATCGACTGGATGGATCTCATCATTTTCCAATATTTCTGGTTTCTTCAAGTGCCTACTCCGACCCCGACTTATGACGGTCCAACATTCACTCCAACTCCATCCCCTACGGTCACACCTACTTGGACTGAGACCCCCACTCCCTCGCTGACACCCACTGTCTCACTCAATGGCCGTCTGTTTGGTGTGGTCACTGACAAGAACACTGGTAGTCCGGTTTCCTTCTTCTCCCTCTTTCTAGATCTTCCCAGCGGGTATACCGACCAGAATACATTTACTAATGACCTGGGATATTACGAATTCACTGGTTTGCCGATCGGTGAATTGGCCACCCTCAGCAATAACACAACCACCAGTTACGCCAGCTTTCAGATCGCTTTGATTATCTCCGAGAATCTGGAACGTGATATCGAACTGGCTCCCTATACCCCGACTCCCACCAAAACATCGACCGGGACAGCCACCATGACTCCCACAATCACGGACACCCCGACTCGCACGGACACCCCAACTGATACTGGAACTCCCACCATCACCCCTACTCCAACGATCACATCCACCCGAACCGAAACGAATACAGGAACCCCCTCCTCCACAGAAACTGGTACACGTACTCCGACGCCAAGCCGGACCCCCACTCAGAAACCATCCACGAGTACTCCAACTCCAACTCGTGTGGTTCTCACCGATACGGAATGGTTAGGAACCGCGAACATCGATGGGGGTGTTTCCAGCATTTCGATGTACAACGACCCGGAGGACCATACCTTGTCCAGCAGCCAGGTGAGAATCGTGTTCAAATCAACCAAGAAGTTCGTCAACACACCCACTCAATCGGGAACCCAGCTGACATTCCCGCTTACCAATGATGAAGACAGTACCGGCGCATCTTTAGGGCTCAGTGGAGCCTTTACAGATGGGGATCATTTGAGTGGCACCCTCCAGTATCGTGGCAAGGTCAGTGAGCAGTTAAAAAATGGAACCTTTACGATGACGAGGCAATAAGAGTGGCTCTCCCCGCGAGGCACCTCATTGACTTGATTCGCAGGGCAGCCCCCGAAGACACCGCGGCCGAATGGGACCGTGTGGGGATCCAATGTGGGGATCCCGATACAAAGGTTGACGCGGTAGTCCTCGCGCTGGATGTCCGTCTCTCCACCATCCAATTGGCTATCGAATCGGATGCGGGTCTAATCATCGCTCACCACCCCCTCATTTTCGAACCCTTGAAGCACATCGATCCCCAGAGCTTTCCCGGACGTGAACTGGTCTGCCTGATCGAAAGGCGGATCGCGCTCTATGTGGCGCATACCAACGCGGATGCCTCGCGAATCCTATCAATCAATCGTGCTATCGGAGCCAAGCTTCCATTGAAGTCCTCGAGTCCCTTCGCCGCGCCACCCCAGGCTCCGGCAATCAAACTGGTCACCTTTGTCCCAACCAAGGCTGTTGATAAAGTTCGCGCATCACTCGCCCAGGCCGGAGCCGGAAGGATCGGGGAGTATGAATCCTGCTCATTCAACCTCACTGGGACAGGAACCTTCCTGGGGAGCATGGAATCCAATCCCTCAATTGGTGAGAGAGGCAGGTTGGAACGAGTTGAGGAGGTCCGCCTGGAGATGGTCTGTCCCAAGCGGTCTCTGCATGAGATCCTCAAAGCCCTCTGGAAGTCTCACCCCTATGAGGAGGCCGCCTATGATCTTTATCCACTCATGGAATATCAGTCCGGGATGCACTTCCTGTGGGAAGGGGAGCTCGAGCGGGAGATGACAGTAGAAGAGTTTGCCCACATAGTGAAGGAAAGATTGGGGGATGGCATCGCACCTGTCCGCTTTGCCGGCGAAAGGGGGACCTTGGTAAAGCGGATTGCCTGGTGCAGTGGCGGGGGCAAGTCCCTGATCCAATCCCTTGATCCCTCACGCTTCGATGTTTACTTGACTGGCGATACTGGGCACCATGATGCCTTGAACTGTCTATCCAGGGGGATCGCGCTGGTGGATCTTGACCATTACTACACGGAGAGATTGTTCATTGAGGTAGTAAGCGGCTATCTCTCACGCCACCTTCCTGAGGGAGGGGTTCGTTTGATTCCCGATACCTCTGGGCCAGTTTTTCAGACTCCCGAAAGTCCCTCTCTTCCATGAAACGCCTTCTTCTGGGGGTGATCATTCTCTCAGCGCTTGTGGTGGTTGGACACCAATGGTCGCTGCGCTATGCCAAAGCTTCGCTGATTGGAACTCTTACGGAAGAAAGCGGTTATCCCGCCACGGTAAGTTCATTCAAAGGCTTCCTTCCAACCGGACAGATCTGGCTTACAGATCTCAGGTTCAAGAATCTCCTACCCAATGGGCAAACACTGGATTGGATGGTTCCGACGGCGAATGCCAATCTGAGTCTGATCTCATATCTTTTTGGATCGGTGGAGGTTCAGAGCCTGGATCTCCGGAATGCTACCTGGAAAACCTCTATTCCCTCGGGGTGGAACTTCAGCGGAACCGCCAACCTCCAGGGCGCCTCGAACAACCGTCCCCCCTCCCAAGCGGACAAGGATTACCTCTGGTGCGAGCGGGGTCTGCTGACGCTCCCCTTGGTTCAGGGTCAGTATAAAAGCCGAAGCCATGACCTCTTGTATGACGTCTCACTTGAGGTGGAGCCCTTCTGCCTGAAAGGAAGTAAATTCCTGTTGCCCTTTGATTTCAACCTTGCGGCGAACCTCACCAGGAAGGAGAATTCGGCTCGTTTCCTGGCCAAAGGCAAGCACACCCCCGCGGAGAAAAAATTTATAGCGGATATCCGATTGGCCGATCTCGAAATTCCGGTCTTTGAAAATTACCTTGAAATCGCGGCTCTGGTTCCTGATTTCCCAAAACTAAAGGTTGCGGATTGGATTCGTGGAGGCTCTGTCTCAGTGCAACTGCGTACCGAAACCGAACCTAAACAGATAAAGGGGGATCTCACCCTCCGGCTGTCGAAGGTCCAGTTCGGACCGAGCGTCATCGACAGTAAACTGACCAGTGAAACCCTGCGCCCAATTCTCGACTCCATCCAATCGCGCCAGGACACTCTGCAACTGGGACCGGTCTCATTCAGCGAGAATCTAGTGACTCCGGAGAGCGAGGCCTGGGAACAGATCCAGCATGGAATGGTGGCTGAGCTTATCAAGAATGATCCGGGCGCCGCGCTCAAGAGTGGGGTCAAGATGTTGCAGGATTTCTTCGGAAAGTGAGTGAGAATCCTAATGTGGTAAAGAAATCCAAATACTCCGCTGATGAAGCCAGCGCATCCTGAGGCGGGGAACAACTGGTATTGGGCCATCGATAATCTCGCTCTATACCGTCCCACCGGACAAAGTTTCATTCCCGAATGGAATGCATATTGATGTTGAGTATCGTTTATCCACTTTGAAAGGAGCTCCGATGTCAAACAGTCAAGCCGTGTTGTCCTGTAGTCTTGTTGGTTGGTTGGTGGTGGTTTCCATGGGGTTGTGGGGGGCCGTGGGGAATGCACAAGACAATTCCACATTGCCCGCTGATGCTCCCCGTAAACTGCTCTTCATCGGGATCGATGGGTGCCGTTCCGATTCGCTGATTGCCGCGAAAACACCGAACATCGACAGTGTTATTGCTGGTGGGGCGGTGAATTACGAAACCCTCATCAAGGAAGGTCAGGTAACGGTCAGTGGCCCGGGCTGGTCTTCCATGCTCTCGGGTGTG
>CAZORO010000033.1:0-20705 GCA_964581845.1 uncultured bacterium | reverse complement strand
GCCATGTAGAGTCGGTTAAGGCGGTCATCATCCGGGTCGCTCGGCACCGCCAGGTGCATCAGCGCGACTTCAGACTGCGGTGTTTGCTCCAGTTTAAGCCAGAATTCCCAGGTCCAATCCGGCCCGGCTAGTGTTTGCAGAATACTCGTTGGCGCATCAACTGCGCGGGTGGTGATATCGGGGACCATGTGCTGCGCGCCAACCTCCGCGTACATGCACGCTGGCAGCTCCTGGCCCAGGATCTGCAGGGCGTTACCATGCTTCCCCGGCGTCAACCGGCCCCCCAGGCGCAGCCGCAAATCGTAATGATTCGGACTGGCGTCAGTCAGCGTCATGTTGACGTATTCCGGTTCGTCGAAGGGCCAGAAGGCTACCGTGTTCTCGTCCACGCCGGGCGTGAGAGACTGCCCCCTTGCAGATGACAGGATCATAACCGCGCTCAACAGGACGGCGGCCAACCAATGAGCAGATCGTCTGCAAAACAGTTGTTCAGACAGCTTTTTCATGCGTCACACTCCAACAATAAATATGACATATCAATGAATCCCTCGGGGTAAGCTGGACAGGAAAGTGGCTTGAATAAAGTGGGTTCAGGTCGAATGTGTTGGCCCCGAATTCAGGCGCTTCTGTTCCTTTTCCCTTCTAGAGTCAATCACTCACCCGCCATAGTCAAGGCTGTGGAAATGTGGATCACCCGTGCCCGGACTCGCTCTCCGGGCAGGGTGAAAAGAGCCACGAACTGGTCCTGGCCGCCGTTACGGGCGATCTCGGCCCGGGCCTCATGCAGGCGGGCCGATAATCCACTGCAATACTGGGAAAGAAAACCATCGGTGTTACACCGCTCGAAGGATTCCTCGGCGGAACGGAGAGACTCAGCCGCCCGCTCCGCCTCTCTTTCAGCCTCGGCCTGCCAGAACTCAGCCGTGGCTTCCTGCTCGATTTCCTGTTCCGCTCTCATGCTGCCACATCCTCAAGTGCCTCTTCGTGCTCCCACCACTCAAGCGGGCGGGGGACCTGGACAGTCGGAGAGGATGACGCCCGAGGAGTTCAGGAAGAACTCGATCTGCCGCGCTGTTTCCTCGCACTGCTCTTTGAGGTCGATCAGTCTCGCAAGCGGGGTACCGCCGTCCGGGATGTCCATTTCCCCGTCCTCGTTTTTGGGGATCTCAAGGGCCTCATCCATGCCCTGGGTATGTAGGGCTTTGAACAACTCCTCGAGGACGTCTTCCGTTCTCTGGATCAGGAAGTTCAAGGTTCGAGTCCTTGCTCCCCAGCCAACCTTTCACCCTGGTTTTTCCACACTTGTGAGCCTGCTTAAAAAAAAAGAAGGTCGTCAACCACACTTTTTTTCCGTGCTTGTTCAGAACTCATCCACTTCACAGACGACGGTTGACACCTGGCCATGTGAGCGTATGCTCATAACAAAAGGTTTCTTCATGGCCAGACCCCCCAAAAACCGCTGTGTTTCCGCTGATCCAGCCGCCACGGTTTACAAACCACGTGGTATCCCTTTGTGGATGCTTGAAAAGCAAGACCTCGGATGGGATGAACTAGAAGCAATCCGTTTGGCCGACCTGGAGGGGCTGTATCATGAAGAGGCCGCCCTGCGGATGGGGATCTCCCGCGCCACCTTCGGGCGGATTGTGGCCAGCGCCCGGAAGAAGATCGCGGATGCCCTCATCCACGGCAAAACAATTGTCTTTCAGGGTGGCAACATTACCTCCAATCAAGCCAGAATCTTTGTGTGTGAGACCTGTGCAAAAATCTTTGAAATTCCCTTTGGAACTGGAAGGCCCAAGCAATGCCCCCATTGTGAGGGGGAGAAGATCCACCGTCAGGTAACAGACAGGGATGAGCGAGTTGAATCGGATGGCAATGGAGGTCGGCGGAAGTTACTCCATACGCAGGTAGTAAAACCGGGACAAGCCTCTAAAGTAATGAAGAAAAACGGATACAGAAATTATGGCTCCGGTTGACAACCCAAGGAATAAATCAGGAACCATGACTATGAACTTGAGCAGACGCGGATTCATTGCGGGAACAACAGCCGCAATAACAATAGGCGGGGCTTGGACTGCATATTCTCATTACACACGGATTCCGGTCCGGCAACCCAAGCGGAAAGTTGTTGTGCTTGGTTTTGATGGCGTGGATCCACGGTTATGCCGTGATTACATGCAAAGGGGGCTCTTACCGAACTTATCGGCTCTCGCAAAGGAGGGGGTCTTCACGGAGTTGGGAACAGTCAACCCTTCCCAGTCCCCGGTATCGTGGAGCTCTTTCGCGGTGGGGGGCGATCCGGGCCAACATGGCGTATTCGACTTTCTCACCCGGACATGTAAAGACCCAACCTACTTTCCAAATCCCGAATCCTTTGTTGGACAGGAAGAGGCTCGCTTCTTTGCTGGCATTCCGATTCGCCGTCCCAAAGCCATCAACAAACGAGGTGGCAAAGCTTTCTGGGATTATGCGGCGGAGGCCGGGATCAAGACAGCGCTGGTTCTCGTTCCAGTCACCTTTCCTCCCCCCGAGTTACCCAATGGTCTGGCTGTTTCCGGTTTAGGAGTTCCGGATTTGTGTGGGACTCAAGCCACGTATTTCTCTCTTACTTCGGACAAGAATGAGCTGACTCCGGATAAAGCGACAGAGTTCGGAGGGGTTTCCAGCCTCCTGACCCAGACAGGAAATGTGTTTCAGGGGCAACTCACTGGCCCTATTTCCCCTTTGTGGAAACAGGAAAAAGCGAAGCGGACAGACCTTCTGGATCAGGCCAGGGAAGAAGCCAAGAAGGCGGGGCTCAGTTCCGCGCAAAAAGAATCCATAGAGGCTGAAATCAAACATCTGGATGAGGCTCTGAAGGTTTTTTCTCAGAATCCCGAGCGGCTCACCCTACCCATCGAAATCGAACCAGCAGCAGATGGACAGACGGCTCATGTCCGCATTGATGAGGATGAGCAAGTGGTTGAAACCGGAAAATGGAGTGACTGGTTCCGGGTCCACTTCAAAGTGACAGGTTTCATCTCTGTCTACGGCATTTGCCGGGTATTACTCCATTCAGCGACTCCTCATGTGAGGATTTATGTATCTCCCATTGATATCGATCCCGAGAAGCCTGTCATCCCAATTTGTAGTCCCCATGATTACACCCGGAAACTGGCTGGAAAGATCGGCCTCTTCAAAACACGTGGCTGGGAGTCCGATACCGCCGGTCTCAAGGAGGGCGCCATCGATGAAAAGGCCTTCATCGAGGATACATTTCTCTCGATGGATCAACACACAAAGATGATCTTGGATGCCCTTGAGGAGGATGATTGGGGTTTGTTTATAGGAGTTCTATCCGAGACCGATCGAGCCAGTCACCTCATGTGGCGTTTCATTGATCCCGAACATTCCATGCATGACCCCGAACTTGCCAAGCAGTATGGGGATACACTGGAGCGGATCTATTGCAAGATGGATGATGTAGTCGGCAAGGTCCGGGCGAAGATTAATTTGGAGAATACTGATTTCTACGTCATTTCCGATCACGGTTTCCGCCCTTTCCGTACCGGGGTTAACCTGAACACCTGGCTAACACAGAATGGACCGGGTGGAAATGCCAGCCGCCCTTTCATGAAACTGAAACTTCCCGCGAATCGTAAGTACCAGCTCCAGGAAATTCTAGGAGGAAGCGGCGATTTCTTCACCACCCAGGTTACCGACCCCTTCACGGGAGAAACGAAGACGGAGTATTACGTAAACTGGTCTGAAACCAGGGCTTTCGCATTGGGTCTCAACTCGATTTTCATCAACCTGAAGGGACGTGAGACCTGGGGATGTGTGGCCAAATCGGAATATGGCGCTGTTTGCGATGAAATCATTCGAGGACTCGAAGGATTGATCGATCCTACTAATGGCCGCCGGGTAATCAAGAAGGTGTACCGTGGAACTGACATCTACCATGGCCCCTACGCGAATCCCGGCAGTGTGACTTTCCCCGACCTGGTGGTGGGTTTTGATGAAGGATACCGTGTGGATTGGCAATCCACGCTGGGCGGAATCTCCCAGGAGGTACTGACCACCAATCGAGACAAGTGGAGTGGAGATCACTGTGGAATCGACCCATCACTGACTAGCGGGATCCTATTCTGTAATGGAAACCTCTCGATCCCCGATCCAAAGATTATCGATTTTGCTACCACAATATTGGATACATTGGGTGTTCCGCACCCATCTCTACAAAGCCGGAATATGAGAGGGGGAGAGGGAATACTCAGTGATTCCACCCAGGAGGAGAAGGTCTCAGGGGAGCAATCCCGGATCTCAATGGTATGAGCAACCGAAAGAGAGCCACTTCACAGCTGCACATCACGGCGACCGAGGCCATCCTGGAAAGTATATCGGATGGCGTGTTCACAGTGGATATGAATTGGTGTATTTCCTCCTTCAACCGCGCCGCGGAGGAGATCACGGGTGTCTCACGTGAAGAGGCGATTGGACGGCGTTGTTCCGAGGTATTCCGATCCAGTATGTGCGGCGAGGATTGTGCGCTGCAGCGGACCTTGAAAACTGGCAAGCCGGTGATCGGCAGGGCGGGATATATCATCGATGCCGATGGAGAGCGTATCCCTATTAGCGTCTCAACCGCAGTGCTCAGGAAGCCGGATGGTACTGTCATTGGAGGAGCGGAGACATTCCGTGATTTTTCCGAAGTGGAAGCATTACGGCAGGAACTGGAGGGAAAATCCACCGCTGGTGACTTTTCCAGCCGGAGTCCATTGATGCAGCGGGTGCTCGAGGTCCTACCCGCTGTAGCCGCGAGTCCCAGTACCGTGCTCATCTTGGGCGAAACCGGAACTGGTAAGGAGCGTTTGGCGAGGACTATTCACGATTTGAGCCCACGTCGCGGAGGGCCTTTCATTGCCATCAATTGCGGGGCCTTACCCGATACCCTCTTGGAGTCGGAACTGTTTGGTTATAAAGCGGGAGCATTTACAGGCGCCCATAAGGATAAACCGGGACGGTTTGCTTTGGCTAAAGGGGGTACGTTGTTTCTTGATGAAATCGGTGAGGTGAGTTCCGCTCTGCAGGTTCGTCTACTCCGTGTGCTGCAAGAACGGACCTTTGAACCCCTAGGATCCACCCGCTCGGAGACTGCCGATGTCCGCATCATCGTCGCCACCAATCAGGATCTCACCGAGCAGGTGAAACGAGGCGGTTTCCGCGAAGATCTTTACTACCGTGTCAATGTGGTACGCATCGAACTTCCTCCACTGCGCCGTCGAAAAGAAGACATTCCCTCTCTTGTGAATCAATTCATTACCCGTTTCAATCGTTTGCAGCAGAAGTCGGTTCAAAGGATTTCCACGGATGCTCTGTCTTTACTCATGGCGCATGATTGGCCCGGGAACATCCGTGAACTTGAGAATGTGATCGAACGCGCCTTCATTCTCTGCAATGAGGGACAGATTGACATTGTCCATCTCCCCGAGGATTTGACCTCTCGTGGAACACCGGGAGATACCAATACGAATGTAAAATCAGCCCATGATATTCTAGATGCCCAGGCGATCCAATCCGCGCTTGAGCGTAATAACTTCAACCGGCTCGCTGCCGCAAGAGATCTGGGTGTCCACAAAACCACTCTGTTCCGGAGAATGAAGAAACTTGGGATCCTTCCCCCCGGTCAAGATGGCCGGTCGCGTTCACATACGGATAAAGTAGCGTAGATGCAACCATCATCGTGGCATTGAGTTGCACTTCTGCTACTCTATATTCAGCGCCCAAACACACCTAATGCATTCTATCTCCTTAACAATCAGTATGTTATAGACACCTTCAGTTCCTTGTTGCCTTGTGGTCCATCTTTTGCACTTCAATGCATCAAGTGAAGCGAATGCAACCTTGGACGATGAAAACTGCTTTCTCAGTTTGGGACAATCGTATCGCTCCGGTCTTTGATACCGCCCGCCATATTCACATTGTGGATTTTCGAGAGGGGCATGTTATCAAGGAAACAGAGGCAGTCCTTCCACAGGATTCTTCGATTCAGAAGATCTTGTCTTTGGTGGAATTGGGAATCCATACCCTGGTGTGTGGTGCGATTACCCAAGGTCTTCAGGCATCGATCGCGTCTTATGGAATTGAGGTAATTCCATTTGTTGCGGGTGACCTGCGTGAGGTGGCCCAAGCATGGATGAATGGTGTTTCAGTCAGAGAGAATTTCGCCATGCCAGGTTGCTGTGGAGGACGCCATAGACACGGGCGGAGAGTGGCCCGGTCCAGACGTGTGCATGAGATCCTTTCGTACAATCAGTGGAATGAAACTGGCAGAGGGCGTTTTCATCGAGGCATTGCTGGCATGGATAGTTTCAACATGGACAAGCCATTAAACAACTGTGTGTGCCCAAGATGTGGGTGGAAAGAACCTCATCAACAAGGAGTTCCCTGTAGTGAGCGAATATGCCCGAAATGCGGGTCGGCTATGATCAGGGAATAGATTTAAAAAAGGAGGAAGTGAAAAATGCCAAGAGGAGATCGAACAGGACCCTTGGGAATGGGACCAATGACTGGACGTGGAGCGGGATACTGCGGAGGAGCTGGAATGCCCGGTTATGCAAATCCGGTTCCTGGCCGTGGTTACGGAATGCGCTTTGGCGGCGGACGAGGATTTGGCGGCGGCGGACGTGGTTGGCGGCACTGGTTTTACGCCACTGGCCTACCGGGTTGGATGAGATTTGGAGGATATTATACTCCCCCTCAGAGCTTTCCGGGTGTTCCAGAGGGTGAGATGCTGAAAAACCGTGCTGACATGCTTCAGTCTGAATTGGATGCTATCAGGAAAAGAATGGAACAGATCAACGCGGAATCTGATGCAGAATAATCTTTGGAGGATCCCGCCCAGACCGTATGTCGAATTCAAAATAAGGAGACCCCATGTAATGGAACAGACCACAAGAATACCGTTAATTGGTGAGAAAGCACCAGCCTTCAAGGCGGAAACGACACAGGGACCAATCAGCTTTCCAGAGGATTTTAAGGGAAAATGGGTCATTTTCTTTTCACATCCAGCTGACTTTACTCCTGTGTGCACGACCGAATTTATGACCTTTGCCTGTATGCAGCCAGAACTCGAGAAGTTAAACTGCAAACTCCTCGGCCTTTCCATCGATAGCACCTATAGCCATATCGCCTGGTTGAGAACCATCATGGAGAAGATCGAATTCAAGAATATGAAGGGTGTCGAGGTGACCTTTCCAGTAATCAGCGATCTGACCATGGAGGTCTCCCGCGCCTTTGGGATGCTTCAACCCGCGGCAAGTACTACTCAGGCTGTGCGCGCGGTCTTCATTATTGATCCGGAATCGGTGGTTCGTGCGATTCTCTATTACCCTCTCAGCAATGGGCGCAATGCCGATGAGATCAAACGGCTGTTGATTGCTTTGCAGCATTCAGATCAACATAAAGTGGCGACTCCCGCCAACTGGCAGCCCGGGGATGATGTAATCGTACCACCCCCAGGATCCTGCGGAAGCGCCCGTGAGCGTGTGACTCAACCAGGTAAAGACACCAAGGTTTTGGATTGGTTTATGGTTCTAAAAAAGTGCCCCAAGTGATTGTGTATTGAATGAACAATCAGGAGAAATAAAGTGAAAATCGCTTTTACTACCTCAGGAGATGGACTGGATTCCCCGCTCGATAGCCGTTTTGGCCGGGCACCGAAGTTCCTGATCTATGATTTAGATTCTGGGACATTCGATGTTATCGATAACCAACAGAATCTGAATGCAGCTCAAGGCGCGGGGATCCAGTCTGCGGAAAATATTGCCCGTTTGGGTGTAAACGTGGTTGTTACTGGTCATTGTGGTCCCAAAGCCTTTCATGTGCTGAAAGCGGCGGGGATAAAGATCTTGAATACCGGAGCTTCCTCTATCGCTCAGGCTCTCGAAATGTTCAAAGCGGGCCAGATACCAGAAGCCACCATTGCTGATGTGAAGGGGCATTGGGTATGATATAGCTGAATCTTCATTCAATCGCCGGAGCTTTAGGTGTGTCACGATGGTAAGGCTCTTATCGAGTCTGATTCCTGTATCGTTTGTGGAGTCTGTGTAAATGTATGTCCTGTGGGGGCGATTTGCATAGGATAATCAACCAAGATAATGGGATTTGGAAATAACCTGTTTCGCATATTCTGGAAAGGTGCTTGTAGAGTGAATAAAGGTCTTATATCTTTTAAGCCTATCGGCGTAATCCACAGTGAACATATTCATCCTGAGGAAACTCCCATCCAATCTCTTTATGCTAGAGGTTGCCAGGGACGGGTGGTGGTGGATCATGAATTTTCTGGGGGTTTAAAAGACATTGAAGGTTTTTCACATGTATATCTACTTTATCACCTTCATCGAGCCGGAAAACCACTTCTCATGGTAAAACCTTTCCTTCAGGATGTTGAGAGGGGTGTGTTCGCTACACGCTCTCCCCAACGGCCCAATCCCATCGGAATAAGTGTAGTTCAATTAATTCGCCGTGAAGATAATGTTCTTTATGTCGATGGTTTGGATATTTTGGATGGGACACCACTCCTCGATGTAAAACCTTATATTTCAAGGTTTGATCATATCGTAACGGAAAGGAATGGATGGCAAGACGATGTGAATGAGGAGACAGCTCAACAGAGGGGGAAGAGGGAATTTAAGCCAGATCTTAATCATGCAAACACAGGTCACTCATGTCATTCATCCAGTCATATAATGAAAACAAAGGTACGTACTTTATGAATCCGGAGGTTATCACAAATCATAAAGAATACTTGGCCCGTAAAAATCTATATCTCCAACATGGTTATGATGTGGATAAAGAACGGGAGTTTGTGTTGGAAAAGGCACGTCCATTTGATGGAACGATTTTGGAGGCTGGAACTGGTAAGGGGCATTTTTCAATCGCTCTAGCACGAGAAGGATACAATTTCACATCATTTGATATATCAGAGATGGAACAGAATTATGCCCGCCTTAACCTCATGTACTATGGGCTTGAAAACCATGTTCGCCTTGAGATCGCAAATGCCGAGTCCCTCGATTATCAAGATAATACTTTCAATACTGTATTTTCCGTGAATATGTTTCACCATGTGGTCTCGGGCGAAAAGGTCTGTGATGAACTTTTACGGGTCCTTACGGCAACAGGAAAGCTGGTCATAAGTGATTTCAATGATAAAGGTTTCGCAATGATTGAATCAATCCATGCCATGGAGGGACGACATCATGAAGTTAGCCCGGTTCGCTTAGCAAATCTATTACATATGCTGCTGTCACGTGACCTTGAAGTGGAATACTACACGGGAATAAATCAAGATACTCTTGTCGCTTTCCGGAGGGGATCATGATCCTCGCTGTGGCCAGTGGTAAAGGAGGAACGGGAAAGACCCTTGTTTCAGTGAATCTTGCCAAGGTGATTGGAAATGGTGTACATCTTCTGGATTGTGATGTCGAGGAGCCTAATGATCATTTGTTTGTGAAAGGAGACCTATGTGGGGAGGTTCCCGTTACCATTCCCGTCCCGAAAATTGATGAATCATTGTGCGATGGTTGCGGAGAGTGTGCAAATATTTGTGAGTTCAATGCCATCGTAACATTCGGATCGGTTCCAATCTTCTTCCCCGATTTGTGCCATGGCTGTGGCGGCTGTGCCAAAGTGTGCCCAAAGAATGCAATCAGTGAAGTCCCCAAAAGAATCGGAATCATTCAAACAACTATATCAGATTGCGTGACTTTAACTCAAGGACGGCTGGATGTTGGTTCCCCCATGGCAACACCTCTTATCCGCGAATTGAGACGCCGCCAAGATCTTGATTCTCTTAACATACTTGATGCACCACCCGGAACTTCTTGCCCCGTCATCGCCACTATCCGTGGGGCGGATTATATATTACTCATTACTGAACCAACGCCTTTTGGTTTACATGACCTCAAGCTCGCTGTTGAAATGGTCCGTACACTCCAGATACCCTTTGGTGTAGTAATTAACCGTATGGGTATTGGTGATGATCGTGTCCATAATTTTTGTCATGAGGATCATATCCCCATCCTCATTGAAATTCCTGATGACCGCCGTATAGCGGAAACCTACTCGAAGGGTCATTTAATTGTTGATGATCTTCCAGAATACCGTCCTGTATTTGACTCTCTGAGTGAAATTACATTATCTCATGCAACAGCCAGAAATGAATAGGAAATGCAAACACTCAATTGTATCTCTTCCGCCTCTAGAATCAACAACCAGTCCATGAAAGAGCCTGTATTCAAACATGTTTATGGGCCTGTTCCCTCACGCCGTTTGGGGCGATCTTTAGGAATCGACCTTGTACCTTTTAAGTTTTGTTCATACGATTGTGTGTACTGTCAGCTGGGACGTACTACAAACAAAACAATCATTAGGCAAGAGTATGTTCCAATAAAGGATATACTTGATGAACTTTCGCAGAAATTGGAAGAAGGGGTCGATCCTGATTATATCAGCCTGGCCGGATCAGGAGAACCCACATTAAATAGTGGAATAGAGGATCTTATTCTTTCCATTAAGAAACTTACTGATATCCCTGTAGCTGTTCTGACCAATGGCTCTTTGTTATGGATGAAAGATGTTCAAAGAGCGTTAATGGCTGCTGATTTTGTTCTTCCCTCTTTGGACGCCGGTAATGAGCAGTTGTTTCAGTATGTCAATCATCCACACAAAGAGATCTCCTTCATCCGGATGATCAATGGTATTAGAGACTTTTGTAGGCGTTTTACTGGAGGAGTCTGGCTGGAAGTATTTCTTCTAGCAGGGGTAACAGGGTTACCTAAGGAAGTTAAGAGAATCGCATCTATTGTGGAAAAGATTTCCCCAGAGAGAATTCAACTAAACACTGTTTTACGTCCACCAGCAATGGATTTTGCGATTTCTGTACCCGACGATCAGATGCATGAATTCGCTCATGCCTTTAAGGGAATTGTCGACATAATAAGCAGCGGCAATGATACATCTAAGGAGATATCCGGAAAATATAATACAAACGATAATGAGATACTATCTCTGCTTACACGCCGTCCGTGCACAGCAATGGATGTCTCCAAGGGTCTTGGCATTCATCTAACTGAGGCATTAAAAATTCTTAATCGATTGAATTCCTCCGGTTTAATAAATACTGTCAATAATAGTGGCTCTACCTTTTATACACCCACTAAGTCAAGCCTTACAAATTCACTTACATCGGCTGACATAAATGACCAATCAAAAGATCATCATGCGCAATCATTCGATACAAATTTCTGGAATGATATTCGAGATTTGGAGTTGAAATTTATTATTGAGAACTTATCAGGCTGTAAAGATATTCTAAGTATCATTTGTGGGCCTACTACAATTGAAAGTCAGTTATCTCAAAACGGTTTTCATGTCGTATCCATGGATTTTTCTTGTGAAATTTCAAAACATAATTCACAATATGAGAGACCAGTTTCTGTTAGAACTGAACTTATTCCTCTCCAGGATTTATTATTTGACGCTGTGATTTATGTTACTTCATTGCAATTTATCGAGGACATAGAAACAGCGATTATTCAGACCACCAATGTTCTTCGTCCTCAGGGGAAATTGTTGGTATTTCTGCTTAACCCAACCTCGGAGCTTGTTTCTTCCAGGATCAACGATCCAAATTCGTATTATCATAAAATAAAACACACCAATCTTATGGACATCGAGAATTTGATAAGTGATTATTTTACTGTTCAATCTGAATACTACCTTGGTATACAAGGTCAACGTATATTCGCGAGCAATTCTAAAGCCGACTCGATATTATATGTTGTCCAGGGAATAAAGAAACCAATTTCAAGGGAATGCATTTCATGAGGGAGCTTGTTGTCGTCAGCGGTAAGGGTGGAACGGGAAAAACGAGCCTCACAGCCTCTCTGGCCTTATTGGCGGATAATCCTGTTGTTGTCGACTGTGATGTGGATGCGGCGGACTTACACTTGGTATTGTCTCCTCGTGTTAAGGAACACTATGACTTTTACAGTGGACATGAAGCTATCATCCGTCAAGAGGATTGTATCCGCTGTGGAGGATGCCTAGCACATTGCCGGTATGATGCAATAATAATGGATGGCGATTCCGCTGGGGAAGCTACCTTCACAATTGACCCAATACTCTGTGAGGGATGTGGCGTATGCGTCCATTTCTGCCCGGTAAAGGCAATTGACTTCATAGAACGTCATTGTGGAGAATGGATGATTTCCGAAACCCGTAAAGGTATCATGGTCCACGCCCGTTTGGGTGTAGCGGCTGAAAACTCAGGAAAGCTTGTTTCCACTGTACGTCGTGAGGCACGGAGAATTGCGGAAGAACAAGGAAAATCGCAAATAATAGTAGATGGTCCACCCGGCATCGGATGTCCTGTCATTGCGTCACTTACAGGCGCGACATTAGCGCTTGTTGTTACTGAGCCAACCGTGTCAGGGGAACATGATCTGGAGCGAATTCTTTCACTTACAGAACATTTCAAGATTCCTTCCATAGTTTGTGTGAATAAATGGGATCTGAATAAAGAATTGACAGAGCGAATTGAGGATAAAGCACGTCTGATGGGAGCATGGATTGGGGCCCGTATCCGTTATGACCGTTCGGTGACTCTCGCCCAAATCCAGGAAAGAGCTGTTGTTGAGATGGACTCTCCTGTATCCAGTGATATTCGAAGGATTTGGGAACAGCTTGTTCTCTGGGAGGTTTAAATAATTGATGGAATGTACATCACACAATGCTTTCTCACGAGTCGCACTGGATCATGCGCAACATCCTCGACACCTAGGACGTTTGCGGAAATTTAATGGTCATGCGCGGATTACCGGCCCCTGTGGAGATACAATGGAGTTTTGGTTGAACATACAAAATGGTAATGTCGAGGCTATATCATTTCTTACGGATGGTTGCCGTCCATCGATCGCTTCGGGAAGCATGGCTTCGTCTTTAGCCTTGGGTAATCCTATTGAAAATGTAGTATGTATTTGCCAAAAAGATATCCTTGACGCACTTGGAGGTCTACCGGAAGACTCCGAGCATTGCGCGCTCCTCGCTGCCAATACACTTAAAGCCGCATGTGACCATTACATGTGTAGACAATCAGATTGTCTTGAAGAAGCGGATACTTTATGCGGGGCAGACTGCGAATCTTGTGATCAAACGGATTGCCCCTCTTCAAGAGATGCCGAGGATAGTAATATGGGAGATTTGGAAGACCAGATTAGATTAGAAAATCGTCTTGGACGCATTCAACATAAATTGATTGTGCTGTCTGGTAAGGGAGGTGTTGGAAAGAGTACAATAGCAGTCAATCTTGCTACTGCCTTAAGGATGGCTGGAAAACAGGTGGGGCTACTGGATGTTGATATTCATGGACCTAGTGTACCGACTATGCTAGGACTTAATCATGAAGTAATACGGGGTTCCGAAGAGGGATTGCATCCAATTGAGGTTGACGGATTAAAAGTTATGTCGCTGGGGTTTTTGCTTGAGAATCAGGATAACGCGGTCATATGGCGCGGCCCAATGAAAATGGCGGTTATCAAACAGTTTTTAATGGATGTAGCCTGGGGAGACCTCGACTACCTGATCATCGATTCCCCACCAGGTACTGGTGATGAACCACTTTCTATATGTCAACTGATCAACAAGATTGACGGAGCTATTATCGTAACCACTCCTCAAAAAGTCGCCGCGGTTGATGTACGTAAATCGATTACCTTCTGCCGTCAACTCCATGTCCCAATACTTGGAGTAGTCGAAAACATGAGCGGTTTTATCTGTCCAAAATGCGGCGAACTAACACCTATACTCTCAAAAGGAGCAGGAAAACAAATCGCAAAAGATATGGGAATCCCGCTTCTCGTTTCTATTCCCATGGACCCGAGCATAACTGAGGCATGTGATCAAGGGACGCCATTTGTAAAACTGGATGAAACGTCATCATCAGCATTAATTATTAAAAATATTATTGACCCCCTACTAGAGAAAATGCACCTGAGTGATAAGGAGCAAAATGATAAAACTATTAAATCGAAAGAGGTCATACAGATGAAAATTGCAATTCCATTGGCGGATGGAAAGCTTGCAAGCCATTTCGGACACTGTGAAAGTTTTGCGCTTATTTCAGTGGATCCAAACAACAAAACTATCATCAAACAAGAGATTCTCAACGCTCCTCCCCATCAACCCGGTCTGCTTCCAGCATGGCTGGCGGAGCGCGGAACAACAGTTATTATTGCAGGAGGCATGGGACAACGTGCCCTACAGCTTTTTGAAGAGCGTAATATTAAGGTGGTGGTTGGGGCTCCAACGGAGACTCCCGGTCAACTGGTGACAGATTATCTTGCCGGTACCCTTCAAGTCAGTGGAAATGTTTGCGACCATTAACCTTTCAGTACACAGATACATATTAATATTAGTTCATGGATAAGAATATTAACCACAAAAAAGTTTATTTACGGCCCGGAGAGGGAAATATGAATACACAAGAAAGGCTCGCTGGTAGAGGGAAGCATAAGCTCCCGCGAGTCAACCAATTTGGAGGCGTGATATGAAAACAATTCAAAAACATGGAACCTTGGTATTCCTTGCGGTTCTGATCTCTGCCACCCTTTTTACTGGCAGCGCGGTCTGGGCGGATAGTGCAGTCACAACTACAGGAACTGTTGTCTGTGGTGTACCTTGCTGCACATACGTCTCATGCTGTTCATGTTATCCAGCCAGCTGCTGGTATCCTTGTTGGAGCTGCTGCGTGACTCCTAAATGCTGCGTGACTCCTAGCTACTGCGTGACACCTTGTTGCAGCTGGGGTTGCTGGGGCTGTTGTGGATGCTGGGGCTGTTGTTGGTAGGCAGTCTCCCGGCGTCCTTTTTTTAGAGCTCTGGTCAAAGGAATATGTTCTCCGGGTCGTAGGGCCTCACCCAATAGGCTCATGACCAATCCCACTAGGGCGGGCAACCGGGGTTTGAATTGGCCGGTCCCGCCCAATCTTTTATCCGTAATTCCATTTGAAAGGATTAAAGAGAATCCTTATTTTGTAAGCACCGATCTATAATATGCAGATGATCTGCATATATATAAAATGATTGAATTGTTGTGAGATTACGTTATATTACCCCGAACTTGGTTTGAGTTAGATCCAAGATGGTTTTGGAAGACAGAAAATTGGAGCGGATAAAATGACCTTGCGGACTTCTTTTTTTGCTTCTCTTCTTGTTCCATTCCTGTGTGGTATTGGTTGGTGTCAAGTGGATTACGTCGGGAATGCTGATCTCGATGGAAGTGGTAATGTTGATAGCACGGACATGATTCTTATGATGGAGCAGTGGAAGACCGATGGTTCCGAATCGCTTGATTCAGCGCTGCCGCAGAATCTTAACCTCCCATCCAGCCTCCACAGGACTCCCCGCGGTATGGACTATTTCTATTCACGCGCGGATGGTTTCGGTCCCTTAATTAACGTGGAATACCAGACCTTAGCCTGTAAGAACTGTCATGTGAATAAATGCAGCAATTGTCATGATCAAGCCAATGGAACATACAAGGCACAAGCATCCTGTCTCACCAAATGCCATAGCCGTCAAAACACTGAAGTCAACCGTTTCAAATTCGACGATGTCCATAACGCGATGGGCTTTACTTGCGGGACTTGTCACTCCACCGAGCAATTTCATGGAAATGGCACCGTGTACGCCTCCATGCTCTCCCCTGGAGCTCCTTCAATTTCGTGTGCGAACTGCCATACAATGTCCGCTACAGACACTTTAATTCCTGAACACCAACAGCATTTAGATTCTAACGGTAAGATTCTCGAATGTGGTGTATGCCATCTCCAAAGCGTCATTACTTGTTATAATTGTCACTTCGATAGCGAGATCAATGGTTTTGGAAAGATTAATTATTCACCCTTGAGTAACTTCGTGATGCTTGTGAATGTCACAGAGACAAACAAGGTTGGTGTGGCCTCCTACCAATCACTCTACCATGACGAAACAGACACATCATTCGTGGTTTTTGCTCCATTCCATAGTCACTCGGTCACACGGCAGGGAAGGACTTGCGGCGGCTGTCACAACAACAAATTTGCACAGGCAAGAAACCAGGGTTCTGATGTTGTGGTCACTGAATGGGTCGCGGGTGCCATCAAACATTCCACTGGCGTCATCCCGGTCATCGATGGAGCGATGAAGTTCCAGTATGTAAATCTGACCAATCCAGAAGCCCCAGCCGCTCAACGTATATGGGAACCGGTGAAAACCACTTCCGATGGCGTGCAATATGGATTCTGCGCACCCTTGAGCGCCACTCAGACGGCTCTCCTGGCTGCACCTTTTACCAGAAGGTAATCCATTTTTTAAAGTTTACTTCCCCTTACTGCACACAACATGAAAACATTATGATAGACCGGTCCAGGAGTTCTCCTCCTGGACCGGGGGATTGTTATTATATACTGATTTTCCGTACAGATTGTCACACATTAAAAAATCATATGAACACGATTATTCCTTTAATCTCTTCCGCGTAAAAAGAACGCATTATGACGTAATAACAGGAGGTTTTATTTTAGAAAATGCATTCTACTTCAAACATTAACATCCTGAGTCTAAAACCATTAATAACCCCCCAGGCTCTAATTGAAGTACTGCCAATAACCAAGACAATCATTAACCACATTATCAATGGTAGAAATTCCATCATCAATATACTCTCACGCCAGGATCCCCGGCTGCTTGTGGTGGTAGGACCTTGTTCTATCCATGATGAGCAAGCTGCGCTTGAATACGCCGAACGTCTTTATAAACTAAGCATTGAATTGAGGGACCGGCTCTTTTTGGTGATGCGAGTTTATTTTGAGAAACCACGCACGGATACTGGATGGAAAGGTTTCATTAATGATCCTCAGCTGGATGGCTCATTTGACATTGAATCAGGGCTTTACCGCGCCCGTCAATTATTACTAAAGATCAATGATTTGGGAGTTTCCGCCGCAACTGAAATGCTGGACCCTATTTCTCCTCAATATACAGCCGATTTAATCACATGGGCCTCGATAGGCGCCAGGACGATAGAATCTCCAACACACCGGCAAATGAGCAGTGGATTGTCAATGCCAGTTGGTTTCAAGAATTCTACCGGCGGAGATCTTCATAGCGCGATTAATGCGATTAAAACCGCACGCCGGCCGCACAGTTTTTTAGGAATTGACCAGAATGGACGTACCTGCATTGTCCAAACCAAAGGCAACCCATATGGTCATTTGATCCTTCGCGGCGGACGTTCAGGTCCTAATTACGCTCCAGAATATTTGAAATGTGCCACAGACATGCTATTTGAGAATGGCTTGGATCGTGCTGTTGTCGTGGATTGCAGCCACGATAATTCTGGAAAAATAGGGCGTAATCAGGAGTTAGTTTTGAAAAGTGTGTTGAGCCAGCGTATGCAAGGAAACGACTCAATCATTGGAATAATGCTTGAAAGTAATCTGTATGAAGGAAACCAGAAGTTGGCAGAAGATCCCTCACTGTTGCGTTATGGAGTGTCGATAACCGATGATTGTATCGGATGGGATAAGACTGAGGAACTGTTGCGACATGCATACGAAATTATTTCATCTCATGCTTCTCACAACGGAGCAGAAAAAGTATAAGTCGTAACAATGGACGTTCAAAAAACACAAGGTGGACACCAATATCCTCTTCCCCATGCTCTAAAAGTCAGAGATACTGCCCTCACTATGAAAAAAACATATATAAGGATGCTCCGAATCGCAAGATTGGTGATGTTGACCCTGGCCTTAGGGATTCTAGCGGACACATCTGGATATGGCTTCACTGAAAAGGAACCTGATTATCAGACAGCATGCGGGTGGTGGCCTGAATTAAACAATGTCTGGACACCGATTGGGTGGAAGGATCTTTCGTACAGATTCATCATCCTTTTTGATGGGACTATCATCTGTAATCCGGCCTACGGATGTCCCTTCCCAGAAGTACAACCGTACCACGATCAGGGAATCCAGATTTCATTTCTTCCTCTTTTTGACGATGACAAGATGAAGGTACTGGACAGAAGTGGACCATACCCGCTGACCACTCAGACTGGATATCGCATAGGGCATCAATGGTGGGAACGTGGTCCGACTCCGGTGCTTGTGACCGAGTGGCGTCAACGAACGGTCAAGGAGAACGGAGTTCGGATCCAGCAGCGGGTCTTCGGTTATGTCCCGGAAGCGGCCGCTACCCGGACTGGAATGGAGCCGTTGTGTGTCTGGATGCGCCTATCAGTTGAGGATATCCACCCCCTCAAGCATCCTGAAGAGTGTCAACTTCTAATGAAAATTAACGCTCCCCACACCATCTTCGAGATGTTCGAGGGAGGGAATCTACAACTTGAACCGGAGTGTTCCCGTTATCCGAGGGCATTGACCCTGGCCAGAGGGGAAGTCAATGAACCCACATCTATTCTACTCATGGAAGAAGGCGCCAAAGTGCGCCTCGCATTCGCCCGAGGACCTGTCTCTGTTCATCCCGCCACCCACTCCGAGGGTTCCCCAAACTTCATCCTATCGTTCCGCTTTCCCGCTAAGCCCGGAAGTCATGCCGACCTTCTCCTACCAGGTGTTCCGATGGAACGGGACTTGGCTTCCAGACTCCTTTCCGAGGGGTATGATGCCGCGCTGGCCCGTGCGGAGCGATTCTGGTCATCCGGTATCCCCGCGACGAAGGCCACCATCGAGACACCCGAGGACCCGGTTAATCGGACAATCGCCGAGAGCCTGAGATTCTCAGAGGTCATCGCGGTAAAGGTCCCCTCCACGGGTCATTACTCGCTTCTATCCGGGGCACTTCACTACAACCGGTTATGGGCCACCCCGACCTCGATGGTCTGCCACATGATGTTGGACCCTCTTGGATATCATTCCACGGTCGAGAAATACCTTGAAATTTTCCGTGAGGAGCAAGGAACGATTACACCTCCAGGGCCCGCCTTTGTTCCCCATCCGGGTTACTACAGCACCCCAAAGACACTGACCTCCATTGATTGGCTTTCCGATCACGGAGCGATCCTTCACTCGGTTTGTTACCATGCGCTCCTGACCGGTGATGAGAGTTTCATCGGAAAGTGGTTGGATTCCATTCTCAAGGGGTGCGAATTCATCCGGGATTCTATCCGGCTTACCGGGCATGATGGCATCAAAGGCATTATGCCACCGGCGATTCCGACAGATGATACACGCCTGATTCAGGCTG
Organism: uncultured bacterium; assembly: GCA_964581845.1. GTDB lineage: Bacteria > Hinthialibacterota > Hinthialibacteria > OLB16 > OLB16 > OLB16. The sequence continues at coordinate 1,416 of CAZORO010000033.1, read as the reverse complement.
TTTGGTCAGATGGCTGGAACTATAAGGGACTTAAAACTGCGGTGCGTCTCCTCGATAGACTCGGCCACCCACGAGCGGTGGAGTTCAGCGAGGTGGCGAAAGGGTATCGCGCATCGTTTATCGAGGCATTGCGAGCGAAAACCCCTGAGATGCCAACCTGGACCGATGCGGAAGGCCATGAGCATCATTTTGTACCGACTTCCTTGATGGGAGATGGAGGTGATTTGACGCACCCCTTCTATCTCGACACAGGTCCTCTCTTTCTCGTATATGCCGGGCTTCTGGATGCAACAGATGAGTTAATCCTTTCTACACTCCGCTTTTTCAAGGAAGGACCCAATACCCATTTTTTCGATCCCCTTGGGCATTTTCACCAGCCACCGGTTCTGATTCATGAGATGGCGAGCTCGGAATGCTGCTACAGCTGGAATATCCCACAAGCTCACCAGGCTGGTGACCGCGGGAGATTCCTCGAGGGGATGTACAGCCTCTTTACCGGCGCACTTTCAAGGAATACCTTCATCTCCTGTGAAACCCGTGGAGGAATCACCGGAAACCTATTTGCGAGTCCTCTCGCGGTCTACTTGGCACGGAACGCGGTGGTCGACGATGTTGTGGAGCCGGGATCACTCCACTTACTACGTCTTTCTCCGAGAGCGTGGCTCACATCTGACCGCTGGACACAATTCAAGAACATGGCCACCGAGTTCGGTCCTGTCGACCTCATTTTCCGCCTTTCTCCAGACGCTAAACTGCTCGAGGTTCAATACGAGCACCGGTTCCGTATCAATCCGAAAAGGGTGGTGCTGCACATTCCACCGGTGGAGGGGCTTGGGAGGATCGAAGTGAATGGCAAGCAGATTTCAATATCCGCGGATGGGAATTTCAAAGAAGTGGTTATTACATCAAAGTGAAACAGATTTAATACGGGTTATTCAGCAACAATTAAGAGTTCCGGATGGTGGCGATTAAAAGTACCGGAAGAGGAGGCAGCCGCGGGAGAATCTGTTCAACCCATCGGGGAGCTGCTGCCAGAATATGACATCATCGCCAGCTGAGCGGCTTTCTTCGCTAGAGTCAGGAAAAGGAATGACTGACCGCTCTCTTCTACAACTGCCTCAAAAGCGCGTAGAACCATACCACTGCCCCAAGAGTCCAACCAGATTGGATTCGTTCACCACATCAACTTTGTTCGGGCAACCATTATGGACACATGGAATACCCTCAGGCTTACCTCAAGGTCTCAAAGGATTCGCAGGAACGAGAGTTCATCTCGTTCCTGCGTGACATAACCAACTTAAAGGTTCAACTCCTAACGGGGAGCCTTATATGCTACCTTTCTGACCAATCCGGGATTGACGTGGGCCCCTCTTCATTGGTAGTGATCGCAAAGGCCAGATCCCACCCCGTGATGGG
>CAZORO010000032.1:0-21020 GCA_964581845.1 uncultured bacterium | reverse complement strand
CTTGCTGCCGCTTCCAGTCACGAGACCAGTCTTATTCCTGACCAAGATGCTGGTAGGGATACTGGTCTACTTCATCGCCCTGTTGATTCCGGTCCTGGTCTATGGCCTCTGGGCCGCGACTCCAGGAACCCACCCCAGCCCCTTCTTTTGGTCGATGACCTGGCTGCCCATCAAGCTGATCATCGCATTGACTCTCCTTTATTTCGGCTGGCTTCTGGTCTGGTTGCGCCCAGCCCGGTGGTATGGAACACGTTTGCTGCCTCTTGTGGCGGTCATCGCGCTGACTCTCATGCTGGGTGAATTGATGGATTGGTGGTGGCCCGGAGTGTTTCTGGTGATTCTTACTGATGCGTTGTTGGCGGTGAGCATCCTGTGGGTGGCGGAGGAGAGGGATTATTGACCTCACCCCCTCAACCCCCTCTCCCGTGGGGAGAGGGGGGAAAGATGGTAGGGTGGGGCTTGCCCCACCGGGTCTCCTTGGAATGCGGACCATTCGACCGCCATTGGTGGGGCAAGCCCCACCCTGGGGATTGGACATTTCCGAGTCAGTACGTCGGTGGGGCAAGCCCCACCCTACGAAACAAAAAAGGAGTTCTGTTCCATGTCGCCACGTCTTTCATCTTTCGCCGCGCTCTTGAATGCCATCTTGTTGGGCGCGGGTTTAGCGATCCTGGCCGGGATGATCTGGGTCACTGGGGTGGAGTGCTTGAAGAAGACATTCTGGGCTGAGCCAACCACCATCACTAGCGATACCTTTGCCGGTGAGACGGTGGATTTCCTGCGCGATGGAACTCCAGTGATCCGTGGATCAATTCGAAGATCTGAAGTTTCCGGAACGGTAGCGTACCGAGACTTGGAGGGGAATGAGGTTACCAGTGATGGGAAAGAGACCCTGAGAGGTTGCGTGTTGAATTCAGATTGGGGACTGGGGCAGTGGGAGGTGCAATGGCGGGATCGTGTGCTGGCTTATAGCGATCAGCGGAATGTCCCCACCTACTGGTACTTTGTCCACGACGGTCACAAGCAGGGGCACGGCTATTTTGTGGGTTATGAAAACTACCCAAGAATTGACATGCTGGAAGGGAAGAAAGAAGCCAACCAGCGGGTGGGATACATCGGTCTCTCCGGTTTCCGGCAGGAGGGTGTTCCCAAGGAGGAGCAGTTCCAGATATCACCCGTCACCTGGGGAATCAGCAATCGTCTCCACTCCCGGCAGTGGGCGGCCAATCGGGGCCAGTATCCTCAAGGATATCCATTCTCAGTACCAGGATCCATTCTGACACAGGTTTACTTGATCGCGGAGGATGCCCTTTACCATGTGGATCTCAGGGAGCGGACCTCCCAGAGGATCCTGGATCTGCCTGCGAGTGAAATCTTGGATGTGGATTTCCTGACAAAAAGCCCCAACGATGTCTCTATCGAGACATACAACGAAATGAATACCCAAGTTCTGGTTCGCACCGCCAAGGAGATCCTGTTTCTCAATCCGCAAGGCACCCTCCAATCCCGTCTGACCCTGCCTGAGCCACTCCGTGATGCTGGTGAACTCACCATCTGTGAGCCGGTGGGGGACAAGTTCTATGCGGTGGCCACCGAGCGGAAATGGGAGGGAAAGCAGTTCCACTTGAGGTGCCACCCTTATTGTTTTGATTCACAAGGGCAGGTTCTCTGGACCAAGGATGTCGAACTGGCTACACGTGTACGGCGTCAGGACATGCGTATGGAGTCGGCGTATTTCTGGGTGATTGGTGCGCCGTTATCCGTTGATTTTGGCTTTCTTGTGATCGCCCCATTCGACGGAATGTGGAGTGGGAGATCCTATCTGGGGAACATCCAGGCAGCCTGCGAGGATTTGACTCGAAGCGGTCTTGGTAATCCCTACTTCCTGGTTCCCCTTCTGCATCTCTACACCCTCCTCTGGGCCTGGATTGCCTGGAAACGCGAGACCAGTTATGGGTCCAGCCCCAGGCAAAAGTGGATGTGGACCGTCTTCGTCTACCTCCTTGGTCTGCCTGCGTTGATGGGTTACCTCGCGCACCGCAAGTGGCCGAAGCTCGAGGAGTGCCCCAGCTGCAAGACGAATACACCGGTGGACCATGACACCTGCATCGTGTGCGGGAATGAATGGCCATTGCCGGCGAGAAAAGGGGTTGAGTTGATTGAGGCGTAAATGGATTTGAATCACGGAGGGAATGGAAATTTCGGAAGGATCGGAAAACGGACCAGACCTTCCGATTCTTCCAGGTTGGTAGGGTGGGGCTTGCCCCACCGGGTTCCTTGGGATGTGGACCATTCCAACGCAATCGGTGGGGCAAGCCCCACCCTACCCTTTTTCCCGCTTGGAATTGACTTCCCATCTTGTCATGGTAATAGTCACTGCTAGCTCATTTCCCGCCCGGTTCGCGCGGAAAACTAGACGAGGAATTGCATGCCACGGCGTAGGTTGAAGCATAAACAAGTCATTGAGACCCTTGAACAGGATGACTTCGAGGTAGCCAAACAGAAGCTCAAGGACTTTTGGAGGGAACATATCCAACCCATCGGGGGAATCCTGTGGGGCTCTATCATTGCCCTTCTGATAGTGGTGGCCGGATTCTATATGTGGAGGAACACGCGTGCCGCGAACTTGGCCGATGCGAACCAGTTCCTCGCGCAAGCCAAGAGTGATTTCGAGTCGGGCGATATCAACTCCGCCTTGACGGCTGTAGCAAATGTCCGTCCTGATGGGAATTATGCCCAACCCGGGATCTCCATCGCCGCCGAAATGGTGTATGCCAATATCGCCTTCGCCAGTGGTGAGTATGACAAAGCCATCTCCACCCTGACCAAGTTGATTCCCATTGCCCCTGATACCATCAAGGCAGACCTGCTTTACCAACTAGCAACCGCCCAGGAGAGCAAGGGAGATTATGCGGGCGCCCTGGAGAGCCTTGAACAAGTGACCCAGTATCTCGGCGTGGAGCCGGACGCCAAGGAAGTCGATCGAAAAGCCTCGGTCTGGGACCGCTACTACTTCCATAAAGGACGGATTAAGCTCCGAATGAAGCAGGAAGACGAGGGAATGAAGCTTCTTTTGATGGTAAGCAAGAAATCCCCATGGAGTAATGATGCTGGCCGAGAGATTACCTGGCACAAGTCACGCGCGGTGGAGGCCCTCCCTCTCAATTGGTCGAATCAAAAGAGCTAACAGCTCATAAAAAAACGTGACCATGGATTCCCGCTTTCGCGGGAGTGACGGTTTATCGAAGGAATCAAATGATTCTTCATTCCCGCGAAAGCGGGAGTCCATGGATATACCCCTCTCTCAACAATTCATCAAGCAAAACCTGCGGACCACGCTACGAGCTGGACGTGACCGTATCCCAGAGGGGCTACGGAACCTCTACAGTTCCCGTATCCTCGCGCGCCTGCATGAGTATCCCCTTTTTTTACAATCTCAATTTCCCGCTCTTACGGTTTCCTATGGTTCCGAGGTGAATACTCTGCCTTTCCTGCGTGACTTGGAGAAGAAAGGGTTGCCCTTTGCTATTCCAAGAGTCACACCCGATTGGGATCTCGAGTTCTTTCGTCCTCTCGTTTCTGTAGACACATTGACTCCCACCCCCATGGGAATCCGTGAGCCAGATCCCTCCAGGGATTCCCTTGTTCATCCGGCGGAGATCGATCTCTATGTGGTTCCAGGCCTCGGCTTCGATCCCTGGGGGTACCGTCTCGGCCAAGGCAAGGGTTGTTTCGACCGTTATCTCGCTGGGATTCCCTCCTCGATTCCCAGAATCGCGCTTGCCTTTGAGTGCCAGATGATCGAGAGAGTTCCCCGGGATCCTCATGACCAGCCGGTCGATGTTGTACTCACCGAACGGACCGCATATCGTGTCCAGGAGGAGGAATGGCTGAGCCATTCAATCCAGGAGACTCACCAGACCGCCGCGAGAGTGGCCACCCTACTCTCACCGCCGGTGGTGATCCGATTGAGCGGAGAACTGGGCGCGGGAAAATCAGAATGGGCTCGCGGTTTTGTCAGGTCACTCGGCTGGCAGGGACGGGTCCGTAGCCCGACCTTCTCTCTTGAGCATGTTTACGACACCGGTAAGGAACGAATCTATCACCTGGATGGATACCGGCTGACATCCCCCAACCTCCTCGACAGGAACCGTTTGGCGGAAATCATGGAGGAGACGGGTTCAGTGGTCCTCATTGAATGGCCGGAACGGTTCGGAGAGGGGCTCAGCCCCTTCATGCCACTGATCCATTTCGAACGGCTGGAAGGAACCTCACGCCGGATGACTTGGCGGGCTTTCGAGGAGAGCCATCATTTGTAAAGGCTGATTTCATGGGAATGAGGAGCGCACACCATGGGGCTAACATCCCGCCGTATCCTTTGTTGGCTGGTGTATGGGTTTGGAATACATGCGTTACCAGCTGGGGCAGGAGTTGAATTCCTGCCCCAGCTGGTAACGTGCCCAGGCAACCTAAAGGTTGAACTCAAAACAAAAGTCTCTTTTTCTCCCGCCACTCCCATGCCTGAGCTGGAGTCTCTTTTCCAATGCACCGAGGGCTGGACCGGAGCGGATGGAGCCTACTCTTTGCCGATTTCGAGTTCGCGCACCCTGTGGTTGTATGGTGACACTTGTATCGGCAAGGTGGTGGAGGGGAAACGCGTTGCCGAGACCATGGTCACCAGCACGGTGGCCATCCAGGAAGGGATGGGGAAAGACGCCAAAGTCCGGTTTTTCATTCGCCATGGAGAGGATGGCAAACCCGCCGCGATCCTGACTCCCAAAAATGAGAAGGGATGGTTCTGGTTACGGCATGGAGCGCTGGTGGGGGAAAGGCTCTACCTGTTCCTCGCACAAATCGATAAGACCAACGACCCCGGTGTCTTTGGATTCCGTCAAATAGGGCAATGGATCGGTGTCATTCCCAATCCGCAGGATGAACCTTTATCTTGGTGTATTGACCAACTCGAGGTTCCCGCCACGATCCTTACATCTACACGCGAGCTTAGTTTCGGCTCGGCGGTCCTAGAGTCGGACGGGTTCCTTTATATTTATGGGACTGACCAGGACTTCTCCAGCCCAACGCATGACCGTTACCTGGTCGTGGCGCGTGCGCCGGTTGAATCGGTTACGGATTTCGCCACCTGGCGGTTCTATAACGAGGGACGGTGGGATCCCGATTACCATGCCTGTTCCCCCCTGGTAGGCGGGATGGCCACAGAGTGTTCGGTGTCCTTCCTCCCGAAGTTTGGTTGTTACGCGCTGGTCTACACTGAATTGGGAATGTCTCCCAAGATCCTGGTTCGTTCCGCCCCCACCCCTTGGGGGCCCTGGTCCGAGGCCACCACGGTGTATGAATGCCCGGAAACCCGGATCGGCAAGGATGTCTTTTGTTATGCAGCCAAGGCCCATCCTGAAATCAGTGGCCCGGATGAACTCATTATCACCTATGCCGCGAACTCCTTCGACTTCAGCCAGCTATTCAATGACGCGCGGTTGTATTGGCCGAAGTTTGTGAGGGTGGGAGTGAGTAGGGGAGAGGATGGGAGATAAAGGAGGATTCAGTTGTGGCAAAAAATGCAACAGTTCCACTGATGGGGCTTTCACCCGAACCACTAAAAAGAGAAAATCGGTAAGGTCCTCATATAAAGGAAACACCCATGGCCAACACCCTCTACTACGGCGATAACCTGGACATCCTACGCCGTTATATCAAGGATGAGACGGTTGATCTGGTCTATCTGGATCCCCCCTTCAATAGCAACCAAAGCTACAATGTCCTTTTCAAGGAGAAGGATGGCGCGCGCGCGGCCTCGCAGATCCGCGCCTTCGAGGATACTTGGACTTGGGATACCGAGGATGAGGAAGTCTACGCGGAACTGGTCTTGAAGGGAAACAAGGTCGCGGCTTGTATGGAGGCGTTCCGTAAGTTCCTCGGTCCCTGCGACTTGCTCGCTTACTTGGTCATGATGGCTCCCCGCTTAGTCGAACTCCGGCGTGTGATGAAGCCCACCGCCTCGATTTATCTCCACTGCGACCCAGTGGCCAGTCACTACCTCAAGGTGTTGATGGATGCTGTTTTTAGTCCACAAGGCTTCCGCAATGAGATCATCTGGAAAAGAACTTCCGCGCATAGTGATACCAAACAGGGAATGAAGCAGTGCGGGCGGATCACCGACAGCATTCTGTTCTATACAAAAGGGCCGGTCTGGAAATGGAAACCTGTTTTTCTTTCGCACGATGAGGAATATATCCGCAAATTCTACCGTTATATTGAACCCGGAACAGGACGGCGTTTCCGGAAGGACAACCTGACCGCCTCAAGGCCTGGTGGGGATACTTCCTATGAGTGGACTGGGTCAGATGGAAAAACTGTCAAACCCTACAAGGGACGTTTTTGGGCTTACTCACGTGAAAACATGGAGAAATTCGAGCGGGAGGGAAGGCTGGTTTATACCTCCTCAGGGATGCCCACCTACAAGCGTTATTTGGATGAAATGCCTGGAGTTCCTCTTCAGAATCTATGGATTGATATCCCGCCTGTTGGTGCAAATGCGACCGAGCGCCTCGGTTATCCCACCCAAAAACCCGTTGCTCTTCTTGAACGTATCATCCAAGCCAGTTCTAACGAAGGTGATCTTGTCTTAGATCCCTTCTGTGGTTGTGGAACCACCATTGCTGCCGCACAGAAGCTGAACCGACGGTGGATCGGTATTGATATCACCCACCTTGCGGTGACTCTGATGAAAGAACGGTTAGCGGACTCCTTCGGGGACCAAGCCGATTATACGGTCGTCGGAGAGCCGGTCTCGCTGCCCGATGCCGAACTGCTCGCTAAACAGGACCCTTACCAGTTCCAATGGTGGGCTCTTGGTCTGGTCGGGGCGCGTCCGGTGGAACAGAAAAAGGGAGCTGACAAGGGAATCGATGGGAAGATTGTTTTCCAGGGAGAAACGGCGGGTCAGTTTGAGACAGTAATCCTCTCTGTGAAAGCAGGACACCTGACCGCCTCCCATGTCCGTGATCTCCGTGCGGTTGTGGAAAGAGAGAAGGCAGGGATTGGAGTCCTCATTTCCTTCCAAGAGCCTACCAAACCCATGCGTGAAGAGGCGGCAACCGCTGGCTTCTACCATTCCGAAACTTGGAATCGGAACTATCCCAAGATCCAGCTCCTCACGGTCGAGGAACTCCTCCAAGGCAAGCGCATCGACATGCCTTCGATCAAGGCACTTAACGCTACCTTCCAGAAGGCCCCTAAGATCAAAAAGGGAAATCACGAAGATCACGCGAAGACGAAGACACTCCTCAGGTAAAAGATGCCTGCCGGTAGAAGAGCCAGTGGTTCATAATTATGCAAGCTGACCTGATTCGCAAGGAATTGTCTAACCTCCTCCCGCTGTTGGTGATTGCAACGGTCTGCTACACCTTGGCCCTGATCTGCCTGACCATTGTCTTCCCCGATATTTTTCCCACCACCAAACTACACATATTGCAGGGGGAAGGAGGAGATGCCCGTCGTGAATGGCATTGGGGACTCTATCCTCCTTTGGTGAATTCATGGCTCAATACCGTCTTGTTCTGGTTGAATCTATTCTTTGCAACAGCACTTGCTGTTTTTCAGACCAACCTTTCCGATACCACTGCTGACCCAACCTGTACGGCTTCCGAGTGGAGAGCATTCACGCTGCTTCGTATTGCTGTGGGAGCCTGTGTGTTCCTTGTATTCAACCTTACTTTGATCGGAGTCGTAGCGGTTCATAGCGCCTGGCCGGGTGTCAAACCTTTTCCCTTCGTTTTTGACATTGCTTTGGATGCACTCCGGATTCCCCTGGGTGGTACTGCTCTATACTTTGTCACATATTGGATGAGGTTAAGATCTGCTCGTGGGTTTGGTTCACGTTACCTGCCATGGATCGCTGGTTTTATCCTGTTATGCATCTTTATGAGGCTTGAGACCAGTACCACCTGTATTCTGCTGGTCGGTCTGGGATGTATTGCCTTGACCTTAATGGCCTTGATCAATGAAGTCACCCGTATCACCACTGATTCAAGCCTTCGCGTGGCTACCCCAATACAGACCATGATATTCTCATTTCCTGGGGCGCTGCTTCTTGGGTTTGGGGTAGTCCCCTTATTGATGGTTTTGGTAATTGTATTGGTTACTTCAAGTTACACATATGATAATTCCGCGGATCGCTCTGAGACACTCTATCTTCGTTCAGATGGCGCTTTTCTGGTGAGACCCAGACATTGGTATTCATCCGACCCGGTACCGTCCCGAGATCTCTTTACAGGTCTACAGGTCCCCTATCTTGAAGGGAGTTCGGTTGACTCAGGCAATGTGTTACTGCCTCGACTGGATTATTCCTCCCAGTACCAGCCATGGAGATACAGGATACGTGAGATGTCTGGGCCGGAGAAAGCGGAGGTTCTTTGGTACCTGGTCCATGATGGAAAAAAGAACGGTCATGCAGTCCTGATGGGATATGATGTCGAGTCCTGCCGGGCTGTTGGTTATATCGGAAAAGAAGGGTATTCCGACTCTCTGCCGGCCACCTCTTCACAGTTCTCAATCGAAGGAAAGGGATGTGACCCAATCAGCCGCCGGATTTTCGCTCCTATCCGTGACTCCTTTCGCGAGCCCGACTGGCTTGGGTTGAGCTTTATCTGGACAGATGATGGGCTTTATCGTGTGGACACACAACAGCGTGAGACCTCACGGATTGTAGAGTGGGCGAGCGGAGAGCAAGTCCTCTCTGTCAAGCAGAATTCACACACGCAAACCATTCATGCGGAAGATTGGAGGGTCCTGGCATGTACTTCAAAGAGAGTGCTTGAGATCGATCTCAATGGTGGTATGAAAGAAATCTTGTTACCGGTTGCACTTCAAGGTGTTGATCACCTTGAGATTCTCAAAGGGCAAACCGGTCCAGTGCTGGTATCGCAGACTCCCATCTCTTTCACTACCGCTGAGTTCCATGTCCGCCATCGGATCTATTGCTTCAACCCTGCTGGAATCCTCGAGGCTACCCATGAGGCCACACTAACCAATTATTTCAATCAACCACCATTCTTCGGACCTGAGTTCACCTTTGCTTTCGTGGTGGGGCCTGGCCTCGCTGCTACGGCCCTCTGCAGGCCAATGACCGTTGATAAAGCCATCTACGACTGGTGGGATCGATGGAAGTCCCCTACAGCTGTCGCAAATGAGGGGATGCGAATACTGCAATGGGTGTCACTCCTCGGACTTGTGTGCGCCTTTATAGCTTTCTGTTGGGAAAGGTGGCATGGCGGGCGGTGGTTCACGCAATTGGGGTGGTCCCTGTTTGCATTCCTGTTTGGTTTTGTCGGTCTGGTGGGTTATCTGGTTCATCGTCCCTGGAGAACTACTTCCTAACCGCGTAAAGAAACTCTCTTGACTTCCCTGTCCTTGTGTACTATTTCTACTAGTACACTTATGCAATACCGCATCGAATCCAGCAGTGGAGTACCCATCTACCGGCAGATTGTCGGCCAAATCCGGACCGGCGTGGCCAGAGGTTTGCTTCTTCCCGGCGAAAAACTCCCCACCGTCCGCGAGATGTCCCGCATTTTGTTAGTCAATCCCAATACCGTTGCTAGGTCCTATCAAGAACTAGAACGGGAAGGTATCCTTGTGACTCGGCATGGTTTAGGAGTTTTTGTGGCCGAGATGTCAAGGGAGATTTCTAGCGAGGGACGTGAGCGCCGTCTGCGGGAGGCGATCGATCTTCTCCTCACCGAAGCGGTCCATCTTGGCTTCAGCCGTACGGAGCTGGTGGAGCGTATCGAGGAACTTAGCGGCCGGTATCAGTGGCCTGGCGAGATCACGACGGATGATTCGGGGAGGTAAGGACGGATGGATTTTGTCATCGAAACCACCGCGCTGACCAAGTACTACGGCAAGCAAGCGGTGGTCAATCAACTGAATCTCAAGATTCCGCCCGGTACGGTATACGGCTTTCTGGGACGTAACGGGGCGGGGAAGTCCACCACCATCGGAATGCTGCTCGGATTCATCCATCCCGATGCGGGGAGTTCCAAAGTTCTTGGCGAGGAGTCGCTCTCCCTCTCTCCCTCCACACGGGAACGGATCGCTTACTTGGCCGAGGGACATCCGCTGTATGGCTGGATGACCATCCAGGAGGCGGTGGCGCTGGTCCGTCCCTTCTATCCCAACTGGAATCAGGAGTTCGTGGATGAGGCGTTGAATTACTTCGCCCTCTTGGAGAAGCAGAAGATCAAGAGTCTCTCACGCGGACAAAGGGCGCAGGTGGCGCTCATGCTCGCCGTGGCGCCTGACCCCGAGCTACTCATCCTCGATGACCCCACTCTCGGCTTGGATACCGTGGTACGCCGCGACCTCCTAGAGTCGTTGATCGAACTCATTCAGCGTAAGGGACGCACCATCTTCTTCAGCTCGCATATCCTGAATGATGTGGAGCGTGTCGCCGACCGGATCGGGATTCTGATCGATGGGATTCTGCGCGCCGACTGCCCAACCGAGGTTTTCCGTGACTCGCTGCGCCGGTTTGTTTTGGAGTTCCCCAACACTCCACCAGGGCTGCCGGAGATCGAGAACCTCATCAGTAGCCGTGAAATCGGCAGCCGCCTGGAGGTCGTGATCCTGCGCTGTGGGGAAACGCAGTTGGAAATGCTGCACTCGCTCAATCCAGTCCGCCTGGAGGAGGTTCCGATGGATCTGGAGGACACCTTCATCGAGTACACACGCGGGGGACGGCGCAAACTGCCATCATTCCTACGGGAGGGAAACCATGTGGTGGGCCTTGATCCGAAAAGAGCTGCGTGAAATCGCGCCGTTTGCGATTGTGGGAGCCATCTACTGCCTCCTGGTGGTATTGGCACTACATTCCTCGACTCGGCATATACCCAGTCCGTTGGCCATCTTTGGGCTCACCTCAGGGAGTGTCATGGAAGAAGAACGAATTACGCCAACTCCCCCCTTTGATAGTGGACTGACCGGTTTGTTGGGTGTTTTCCCCGCTCTTATGCTGCTTGGTTTTGGTCTACGTCAAACCCTCGGAGAGGAAATAAAGAGAACCTATCCGTTGCTGCTACACCGTCCCTTGGGGAGGAATTCCATCTTTCTCTTGAAGATTGGTGTTGGCTCGGTGGTGTATCTGATTCTCGCCTTACCTGTCATCTTGATCCTGGCTGTCGATTCAGCGGTACCGGGGCATTATGCCTATCCCTTCAAGTGGGAGATGGCGTTCAGTTTTCTCACCATTCCCATGGGAGGGCTCGCTTTTTACCTGGCGGTTTTCCTTACTGGCCTAAGGCGGGAACGCTGGTATGGAACCCGTTGGCTTCCAGTTATTGCAGGCTTTTTAATCTTCCAGGGTCTTATGGGATCCCTTTTTGTTTGGCAATATTCTTGGTTAATTCAAATCATCTTGGGATTTATCTGTTGCACATGGATCATCTTAGCTATACTAGACCAAATCTGGAAAAGGGATTTCTAAGAAATGAGGGAGAAGGCTGTGGGAAGGTTTTCCGTGTTCTGTCGCATTCCAGGTGTGACACTGGTTTCTTTTGGCTTCCTCTTTATCCTCGGAATTGCGATCGATTGGTTTCATGAAGCGTATTTTTCTGAATATAGATACAGATCTTATCTTCGATCCCCTACTGAGTATTTATCATGCAGGGAGGATGGAACACCACTTATCTTTAAAACCTCCATGTCATACCGTTCCCGATCCGAGGAGGAACGGGTTTGTAGAGACATTGCGGGGGCCACGATTACTGTTTCCACAAAAGAAGAACTCTGTACTGGAGAAGTGATTCGTCAAGAGGTTTATTGGGGAGGCAGCTATTGGGCGGAACGGGTTTTCCGGGTATCGGAAGACAAGGAAAAAGGAGAGGTCTGGTATCTCAAGCACAATGGGAAGGCCGTTAGCAAGGCGGTTCTTGAGGGTTTTAGCTTATCCACGAATCTTTCATTAGGCTTTCTTGGAGCCGAAGGTTTCTCCAACGAACCTATTTCAGATGAGAAGCTCTTCTCCATTCGCCGGATAAGAAGGGCTCAGATCTCTAACCGGGTTTTTTTTCCGGCCGGCAGGTATAACTGGTTATTGTCATATCGTGAAAGGGATCCCCTCTCTGATATCATTTTCTTATGGACTGATGATTCTCTTTTCCGTCTAAATTTAAATGAACGCAGTATCAAACCAATCGTGCAATGGACAGCAGATGAGGTGGTCCAGAATATTGATGATACAAGTGGTTTGCTTGGAACTGGACATAAAAAAGAGGATGACGCTTGGCGGCTTGTGGTGAAAACCTCGAAACGGTTCATCGAGGTTGATACAGAGGGAAACCTTCAAGAATTGCCCCTTCTTGAGGAACTGCAAAGAGCAGACCCACTGAGATATTTCGGAAAAAGCCAGAAAGGCCGTATATTCTCGAAAGAAGGGTGTTATGTGGAGGAGGGGGAAAAGGTCAGGCAGATTTCCACAATCTATACCTTGGATGATGGCGGGAACCTTGTGTCCAAGGAGGAGGTGGCTCTTCTAGCTGTCCTCCCCGATATTCTCAGCGAACTCAGTGCAAGCGCCACTTATGCTCTGTTCGGTATTCCTGGGGTAGTGATGACAGCCATTGGGGATAAAGACAAAGGGAAAGCGGATCTTAATGTAACTGCTGGAATGGATCTCGCGAATAATTATCCAGTCGCCGCTAGAATTCTTGGGGAGAAACGGCGGACTATTATTCAGCGGGTTGTCATCGGATTTGTTATTACAATCGCTTTCGCACTCTTCGCTCTTTTCTGGGACAACCGCTACCATGGAACCGTGATTTCTCAGCTCACCTGGTTTATCTATGTGCTGCTTTTTGGCCTACCCGGTTTGGTGGGTTATCTGACTCACCGCAAGTGGCCTGCGAGGGTACCCTGCGCTCACTGTGGGACAAAGCTGCCGGTGACCACCATGGTCTGCCCGAAGTGTTCCAATCCCGTACCTCCTCCGGAACACACGCCGAAGGAGATTTTCGCGTGAAATGAAAACAATCCCCGCCTGTTCTCCGTGTTTTTCTGGTGCTTCCAAGGCTTCCGTGATTCAAAAGATTTGTAGCACGCGGGCCCTCAATCCCCCTTCACCTTGAGCGGACCGATGGACGGAGAGAATTCACTGAGTAGATCCAGCAGATCAAAAGCATCCACCCGTTTGGCCGCCCCTTCCCCAGGCGTTATATCCCATGTGAAACCACTATCATCACCCATAACACTATCTTCGAAATACCATTCTTGGAGGAAAGAATAAACGACGGTGTCAGGTGGTGTCTGCTTCAAAAGGAAATCGGGCCAGGTATAACTGACTGAGAAGTCATCCAGATATCCTTCTCCAGCGGCCGCTGAGTCGATATCAACTCCGCAGAAACTCACAATGGTGTCGTTCCTGAATCCGAATGGGTAGGGTGTTTGTCCCTGGTAACTGACAGGTTGCTCATTGATATAAAGTTTCCATTCTTTCTGGTCGTAATCTTGGGCGATGGTTACACGCTGCAACGTACCGGTGGACACTTGGATTCCGGTGGCGATCCAGGTACCGCCACCATCTCCATCCCCATCAAAAGCCATAATACCTTGGGTTTTGTGGAAAAGAACAAAGCTGGTGCCATCGCCCAGTGAGGTGGCGTCGGGCACCGTATCAACCGCGGCTTCATGAAAATAACCATCGATGAAGAGCGGTCCAGCTGGGACATCGGTGAAATAACGGCTGACACGCTTATTACTGGTCACCATCAGGGATTGTGAACCAGAATGAATCTGTGGAGTGGCGTTCTGGATGTTGCCATCCCCGGTCCATCCATCCTGTCCATCCACCGGTCCGGCTGTAAAAACAGGCGCCTCGAAACTTGTGCTATATGGAACTGACTGTCCCATCACGGCGGGAGATCCAATAACCAGAGCAATAACCGCTAAAGCGAATGTTAAACTCGCTGAAATTCTCATCATTCCCTCCCTTTTGGACACTGCAATATGCTTGAAGTTTTTCGTGTTCTTATCTTCGGCTTAATACCCGTCTTTCCGGTATGTCGGTTGCCCATTCATTCCGCCTTCCTCGGTTGACACAATCTGATAGGTCCTGTCGATCTGAGCATAAGGATCCCCAGCGTTGGAAGAGTCGTGATACTTCGTGGGTTTCATTGGACTGGGCAGACTGGTCACCACCGGACTATATCCAAAATTGGAAACCTTGGCCCTTTGTTGAAGGATCTTATCCGGGAAAACTCTGAGCACCATGAGATCGAAGGAAACAGTGAACCTGCCACCCAGTTCGACGATATCCGGGCAATGCGCCTGGATGCTCTTGAGGGCACAGGCCACCGTGTCATCGGAGGTCGGGAAGTGAGTGGCTACCGCGAGCCTTGGAGGGGGATCGATCTGGCTGAGGAGGTATCCATAGGCCCCTTGTGGCGTGTGGGAGCTATTCTGGACAGTTGTATTATTGGCGACAGTTGTCTGGTAAACAACATAAAGAGGATCATCCTCGGCGGGAGGCTCGGTGAGTCCCATGTTCTTGAAGGCCCATACATCCGGGGGAATGACCATCTCATGGATGAACACATCCACACCATGAGCAACCCCATCATCACTAATGTTCTTGGCTTGCGCAATACAATTGGTTTCGGGCTTGGTATCGCTCGTGTAGATCATGCTTAGGCCATTCCACTCGAGCTTATATCCCATGGAACCTTTACGGGTATGGATGACCGGGAAGTGAGAAATCTTGACGCCTGTTTCCTGGTTGTAGTAGGCCACATTGTCTCGCAGGCCGCTGCCATCGGTACGGAAGCCTTCTCCAAACTTGCTCCAGTCCAGTTCAATGGGGATGATCGCATATCCATCGCCAGGCAGATCATCATCGACCGGGATGGGTTCCATGGGCAGACCCCAGCTCTCTTTGGTGGGAGCGATAGCGGAATAACCAGGATAGCTGGTGTTCTCGAAACTAAAACTCTCGGAATGCCACCGTGCCGCGTTGCGTAGAGCCTGACAATAAGCCCGTGTGCCATCATCGTAAGTGGATGGAGTAATGGGGTATACCCCTTCAGGGGTATATCCTGAAACACTCGCTGGGTTGACTATTCCCGAGGGGGCGGATCCCCATACATACAGGGGTGACTTACGGTCCGCAGAGGGCCCAAAGCAATAGATATGCATTAAATCGCTCATGTGGTCGCCATGCAGATGGTTGATGAAGATCTTGTCCATACGGCTGAACTGGATCCCCATGGCGCAATAATTGGCGCTCACTCCGCAGCCGCAGTCAAAGATCGCTTGATCCGATTTCCCAAGTGCATTCCCCACCTCGACAAACACGCTCATCTCCTGTTGTGCCTTGCGTGGCATCGGGATCATCGATCCCATAAACGTGATCCGCATCTCATTAGGTTCAAGCGGGGTGCCTGGGATGAACTCATCCAAACTGTCGAAGTAGGAGTACTTCTCGGTGCTCTCATTGGTTGGATAGCAGTTTCCCACTTCCTTGAGCCCCCGGACTGAAAGGAGCGAGGAACCCGTGGTATAACCTTTCCTTGCACCCCCCAGCGCGAGCCCGCCAAGAGTTAACCCTGAAAGTTTCAATGCCTCCCGCCGGGTCGTTCTTCTGGATTTAATTTTTGTTGCATTCATAATGTAATTATCCTCTTTTCCATTACTTTCGCGGACCTATCCGAACAAGATTGTTTGGGATCGTCTGTAAAAGCCTTCGACATGTGAACACCCTGATAATTATCCTATCTTATTTTTGAGTCAATTCTTGTTTTTCAATAAAGTACAAATTGCTGGAAAAAAAACTCCAATGAAGCCTTTGTGTTGAGGTGTGGAAGATAGCGGATGACGAGGAAACTTGTTGAGAGCGCCGCTCCATGCTGAGTTCCATGTCTCTCCAATCTTTCCATGCTCTCCACGATTCAACACTGGCAACATTCTCTCGCTGTGGAAAGTCCTGGATCTATTCTTCCAACGCCTTGAGGTTCTGTTTCAAAGCGTGAAAGTATCTCCCCACTCCCTTCCAGCTCACCGGTTCTCTTTTTGCCTTGCCCGTCAAGATCAAATGAAATCCATCGCCCACCGCCGTGGCCCAATTCTTGAAATCAATCCATGAACGTGCATTGAGCAGGGGACGTAGCGTCTTATAGAGGACCAGTGCTGGCATGAGGAGCAGTGGCATCCTTTGGTAAAAGGTCAGGAATGAGTTCCGTGTGAAAAAGAACAAGATCCTTTCGCGCTGGCCTCCGGGGGAACGGCGATGGTGGACACGGGCGGGAGGCCACAAGACTGGCTGATATCCCCGTTCGTAGAGATCAAGAGTCACCCACAGGCCCTCCGCCTGACGGTTGAAATGCTCCGGCCAAGGGTCCCTTGGCATCACTTTCATACGGCAGGCGAAGGCCCCCTCTCTCGGATGCGGACAGTAACGCAGGGTTCTGTCTCTGGGCGGGTCTGGATCAGACCAGGGATCGATGACTGTTGCTTGGACCGCACCGATAACCGGATGATCCCGGAAGACACTCACCATTTCCTCGATGCAATCCGCCTCCAGGGTGATGTCATCATCGATGTAGAAGACCAGATCGCATGTCACGTCCCGTGTGCCCATGTTCCTTCCCCGGCAGGCGCCAGTGTTCTCTCCCAACGGTAGCACCAGTACATCCGGATGAAGGTGCTGGACCTCCTCCACGGTATCATCGGTACTGCCATTGTCCACTACGATGATCTGAGTGAGCGGGTAGGTTTGCTGTTTAAGTGAATCAATGGCCTTAAGGAGATCAGCACATCGGTTCCAAGTGACAATGACAGTGGCGATGGAGAGGTTAGGCATAGCCCCATTGTTCCTTACCACAATCCAGCGGGCAAGACGGCGAGGGGGCTGGTGATTGATGCCGATATGGTGCTCGGCCATCCATTCACGTCTTCCTCAATCACGGAGGAAGCGGAAATTCGGAAGCTCCGGAAGGTGGATTCGGAAGCTGAACGGGTTGGAGAGGAGAGGCGGGGTGGCTTATTCCGGCCCGATTAGAATAGTTGTGTGTGTCCCAGTCTATCTTTCTTAGTGAGGATCGGTCTCTTCCGATTTTTCCGATCCCCTCCTGGATTCCGTGATTCAACCAGACACCCGAACATTGCCATCACCCCTTCCGTTCTCTACCATAATCCCACTTCATCTCACACCCGAAAGGATCACCCCATGAAGTTCCATACCGAATACCTCTGGTTCAATACACGCAAGCACCGGGACTATGTCAATATCACCGATAAAGTCGAGGAGGCGGTGGCCAAGAGCGGAGTCCGCGAGGGGATGGTGCTGGTCTCGGCCATGCACATCACCGCCGCCGTGTATGTGAATGACGCTGAATCGGGATTGATCCAGGATATCGATGATTGGCTGGAGAGACTGGCTCCCACTGGCCCCGATTACCGTCACCACCGTACTGGCGAGACGAATGGCGACTCACACCTTAAAAACCTTTTGGTCCATTACCAGGTGATCCTGCCCATCACCGATGGGAAGCTTGACCTGGGCCCCTGGCAACAGGTCTATTACGCCGAATTTGATGGCCAACGCCGGAAACGCGCGGTTATCAAAGTGATGGGGGAATGAAACTCAGACCGCCGCGCAGCTATCGAACTCAGCCAGTAGCGGTTGCAGCCGTTCCAGCTCGGCCTGGGAAACCTGATCGATAAATACAATCCCGTTGAGATGATCGATCTCATGCTGGAAAACCCGCGCGAAAAGTCCTGATGCCGCAATCTCCACCGGCTTTCCATCCACACCCAGTCCCTTGACCCGGACTTTATGGGGACGCAACACCTCGCCCTCCACACCAGGGATGGAAAGGCACCCTTCCTTCATCCTGGTCAATTCATTCCCCACCCAGACAATCTCCGGATTGATGAGCGCAGCTTTCCCCCCTGGCTCGCGTGTATCCACCACGATGATTCTTTGGGAGAGCCCTACCTGTGGAGCAGCCAGGCCGATGCCATTGGATTCATACATGATGTCCCACATGGCCTCCACTGTCTCGCGCGTGGTTAGGGTGACTTTATCAACATGGCGCGCCTTCCTGCGCAGGACAGGATCGCCAAGGTAACGTAATCTCAGCTTCTTCATTCTGAATATTCTCCAGGGAATTGGTCCAAAGATCCTTCCTCGTGGATCAATGATCTGGAAATTCTCCCACTATTTTAGACTCCATACAGGATGAACAGCAAGGCCGCCGCACAAACCACAATCAGGAACAGATAGCCATATTTCCTTCTCATGCTCAGGGTTCCGATGGCCTCTCCATGGTCGTGATAGGAATGCCCTGGGTGTAGAAGATTTTCCAATCGAAGGTGTTCGCACCGGAGATCCGATTCCTGTTTACGAATCTCCACATAGTGTTCATGCAGATCCCCTAAAACCTCTCCATGGATGGCATGATGCACCAGCTCTTGCCTTTTCCTGAAAAGTTCTTCTTCCTGGAGGGTGATTTCCTCCAGACTTTCACGCAGGTGTTCTTTTAATACCACTTTTTTCCCCTTATCTCACCTTTACCGAAGGGAAGGTCTTGGTACACCACTCGCTAACAACGGCATGGAAGGGTTTCCTCAAGGCCGCCGCGTTAGCTGTCCTGCGTTTGGGATGAATGGCATTCGATAAAAGAATCACCGCTACTTTGTATTCTGGATCTATCCACAGACTAGTGCCAGTGAATCCGGTATGACCATAGGAATGCTCTGATGGGAGGAACACAGTGGCTTCCTCCGGGGGTTTCTTGAACCACCAGCCTAATGCTTGTTTGGCCCCTTGGGGCATCGGTTGTGGGCTGAGCATCTCACGGAAGGTTTGCTGAGAGAGGATCTGTGTCTCATGAGCATTCCCCCCACCCCCACCCTCCCCCGCCAGGGGGGAGGGGATGAACCTGCCCTCATGCAGCATCATCCTTGCAAAAAGAGCCAAATCCTCCGCTGTTGAGAAGAGCCCCGCATGGCCCGACACACCCCCCATCTGGTATGCATTTTCGTCATGCACCTCGCCCTGCATGATCCTTTTGCGGAAGGGGCAATCCTCGGTGGCGGCGCATTTCATCCAAAGCGAACGGGGAGGTTTGTAAAATGTGTTCCGCATTCCGAGTGGAGTGAAGATCCTTTCCCTAGCGAACCAATCCAGGGATTTACCTGAAACCCGCTCTACCAGCCATCCCAGTGTCATGAAGCCCAGATCACTGTATTCGCGTTCCACACCTGGTGGATGCTGGAGATCCAATCCGGCGAGGGCTTTGTAGAATTCTTTCTTGCCCGAGAGCTCCTGGTAAAGGCGGATGAAGGCGGGCAGCCCCGAAGTATGAGTCAGCAGGTGACGGACCGTGATCCGTTCTTTCCCCTTACACCCGAACTCCGGGATGTAGCTCCATGCCGGGGCATCCAATCGAACTAGCCCCCGGTCCACCAGCATCATCACGGAGGTGGTGGTGCAGACCATCTTGGTGAGTGAGGCGAGGTCGAAATAAGCGCCTGGCTTCATGGGGACGAGTGCTGGAATCTTTCTCAGGAAGCCACAGGCTTTGTGGTAGACTATCTCATCGCCTGCCAGCACCAACGCCTCAACTCCCGCCGTGGCCGCTGTTTCGACAGCGGACTGGAGGACTTCGTCGAGTTGCTTCTCGAACTCCGGGGGCATATGCCGCGAAGGACTGAATTCACGATTAACTTTCATGGGGTCTTTTCTCCAGGAGGCTTCACCTCGAAGAGAGAGGCAGCCTGATGGACGGTACCGTATTGATCTATTTCATTTACGGCAAGCCGGTGCGTTCCTGGAGCCAGATCTTTTGGTAGATCAGCGGTCCAGATATGGAAGACCTCGGGGGCGGGGGGGACCGCGGAATGTTTGGGACCCTCATCCCGGCTTTCCCAGAGGCGGGTCACCAACGGATCGGGCATCAGGGTACGTGTCATGACAGCGGGTTCGCCCCCATCCAGTGTGTAAGTCACTTTTGAACGCTCCGAGCCGGCGAAGATGTTGGCGATGACCCGGTCATCCACCTTGTGAAGACCACGGGGTGAATCAATCCGGATCTGGTAGGACCAGGGCTTTCCGGCCGCCTTGTAGGCTGTTGTGTAGTTGGAACCCTTAATGGACAAGATTGTGTATCCGTTATCGACTCCATCGATACAAAACGCGGTGGGGATGCCGCGCTCATCCCGGATCCCCTTCCAATATCCTCCGCTAACCGGTGCGGCGGTGAGTTGGTGGATGGGGGGATCGCCATGAAAGCCAGAGGTCTCCCCGATAAAAAACTGCTCCTGGGCATGCATGTGCCCGCACAGGGCCAACACCTGGCGTCCCTCCAGGAGACGGTAGAGATCCAGACGGTCCATCACATAGCCAGCACCATTCACCTCCAGCGGGACATGCATCATGAGAACCAGAAGATGTTCTTTCGGATGAAAGGTGAGCAGCTTAGCAAGCCACTCCAGTTGAGCGGGGCCAAACTTGGGATCCCAGGATCCCTTGCCACGTGAGGGTATATTCGCGGCGGTTTCCCCGGGTGACTTGTGATTCCACTCGATATTGTCGAGCGCCACGAACAAAACCTCGCCATGGTAAAACGCATAAAACTGCGGGCCATAGATACGATGCCAGGTTTCATCGCTGAACTCATCGCTGGGAGCATCGAAGTTGATGTCATGATTGCCGATGACTTGGAACCAAGGCTTGCGTAGATGCGCCATGATCTGATTGTAAGAATCGTAAAGATCCAAATGGTCGGACATCACATCGCCGAGTGTCACTCCAAAGGCCGCTTGTTTGAGCGCCGGTTCAGTGATCATCTCCGCCACCACATCATCACGGATGTAGTCAATTTCCTCACGGCTATCCGGTTGGGGGTCGGCTATGACCACCACATCGAACTGTTGGGTTGGTTCCGATGGAATCAATGCGAAGTCGATCGAGGCGGGAAGAGGTCCTGTTGGAGCGACACCGGGGTAGTGGTCAT